>CAVKAH010000072.1:0-11411 GCA_963654095.1 Oscillospiraceae bacterium | reverse complement strand
CACGACTTTCCTTCCAATAGATGAATTACATAACCACATAAATTGAATGAAATTAAAAATATTAAAAGTTTGAATTAATTAATTTTTCCACTTTTTATATGTGCATTTTATAGTATTCTGCCAAATAGACATCATACTTCTATTGCCAACATATATATACTATATAATAGGTATCATGCCAGCAAACAGGCGTGCAAATATACTCCAAATTAGCGATAAATCAAAGCAATTGTTTAAAATTTCAATTTTAATGATTAAATTTGCGCCTGTTTGAAACAACTTTAATGTTTTACAAAAAATGATTTTTAAATACGATGTACTGGTTATAGGCGGTGGACATGCTGGATGTGAGGCTGCTGTTGCCTCTGCAAACATAGGAGCGAAGACGTGTCTTGTAACCATGGATATGAACAAAATCGGGCAGATGAGTTGCAACCCAGCTGTAGGCGGTATCGCAAAAGGACAAATCGTCAGAGAGATTGATGCCTTAGGCGGTGAGATGGCTCGTGTAACAGATGCCACCGCTATACAGTTTAGGATGTTAAACAGATCTAAAGGACCTGCGGTATGGAGCCCAAGAGCACAATGCGACAGAGGTAAGTTTATATGGCAATGGCGTACGATTCTAGATAACACTCCAAATCTCGACATTTGGCAAGACCAAGCCGAAGAAATTCTTGTAGACAGAGGTGAAGTTGTTGGTATCAAAACAATGTGGGGAGTAACGCTTCATGCTAAATCCGTGGTGATTACTGCAGGAACATTCCTTAACGGACTGATGCACATTGGCAGGAACAAGGTAGAAGGAGGAAGAATAGCAGAACCTTCTGTACACAAACTTACAGAAAGTATTACTCGACATGGTATCCGTTCAGCAAGAATGAAAACTGGAACCCCTGTACGTATAGACAAGCGGTCTGTTCATTTTGAGGATTTAGAAATCCAAGAAGGCGAAACAGATTTCCATCAGTTTAGTTTTATGGGGGAACATCGTGTTTTGGAGCAGCTCCCATGCTGGACATGTTATACAAACAAGGAAGTTCACGAAACTTTACTTAAAGGACTTCCAGATTCTCCTTTATATAACGGACAGATAAAAAGCATAGGACCAAGATATTGCCCATCTATAGAAACGAAGCTCGTTACGTTCCCTGACAAGATACAACATCCATTATTTCTCGAACCAGAGGGGGAAACGACAAACGAGATGTATCTGAATGGATTTTCTTCAAGTATGCCGATGGATATACAAATTGAAGCTCTTAAGAAAATACCAGCCCTTAGAGATGTAAAGATATATAGACCAGGGTATGCTATAGAATACGACTTCTTTGATCCAACTCAATTAAATCATGCTTTAGAGTCAAAATTAGTAAAGGGCTTATTCTTTGCAGGACAGGTTAATGGTACCACTGGATACGAGGAAGCTGGAGGACAAGGTACAATCGCAGGAACGAATGCCGCTCTTAAATGCGTCGGAGATAAGCAATTTATCCTTCATCGCGATGAAGCCTATATAGGAGTTCTCATCGACGACTTAGTAACTAAGGGTGTTGACGAGCCGTACAGAATGTTCACAAGTCGTGCCGAATACAGAATATTACTACGACAAGACGATGCCGATGCAAGACTCACAGAGAAAGCCTACAGTATTGGACTAGCTAAAAAGGATAGACTTGACTGGTGGCTAAAAAAGAAAGAGAGCATCGAAAAAATCATCAATTTCTGCAATAACACGTCAGTTAAACCGAAAGAAATAAATGGCGCATTAGAGCATCTTGGCACAACTCCTCTTAGAGAAGGATGCAAATTATCTGATTTAATTGCAAGACCACAAATCAATTTCAAGAATCTTTCAGAAATAGAACCTGCACTAAAAGAAGTGATAAACTCCGTAGAAAACAGAAAAGAAGAGATTGCTGAAGCTGCAGAAATCAAGATGAAATACAAAGGATATATAGAAAGAGAGAAAATGATTGCAGAGAAAATGCACAGACTCGAGGATATAAAAATCAAAGGAAGATTCAATTATTCAGAGATGCAACAGCTTTCTACCGAAGCAAGACAAAAGCTTGAAAGAATAGATCCCGACACTTTAGCACAAGCAAGCAGAATTTCTGGAGTGTCGCCAAGTGATATAAACGTTATGCTTGTGCTATTAGGAAGATAAACAACATTAACGTTTCACGTGAAACAGACAACGATAAAACTATTATAAATTAACGACTTACGGAAAATAACAAAAGAATAAATTTAGATGAAATCATATATTTTCAAATATTTAATATAGCAAAAGCAATAAAGAATTATACAATATATTATTAAAAAAAATACAGAATGAACAACAAAAAATTATTAGAGAATCTGCGATGCATTCCAGATTTTCCGCAAAAGGGAATAAACTTCAGAGATGTAACAACATTGTTTAAAGATCCAGAGTGCCTAAAAATAATGGTTGATGAACTATACGAGTTATACAAAGACAAAGGCATCACCAAGATTGTAGGTATAGAAAGCCGTGGTTTTGTATTATCCTCAGCTCTTGCAGTAAGACTAAATGCAGGCGTTGTACTCTGCCGTAAACCAGGCAAACTCCCCGCTGAAACCGTGCAAGAGAGTTATACTAAAGAATACGGAACTGATACAATAGAGATACATAAGGATGCAATCAATGAAAACGACGTAGTCTTACTCCATGACGATCTACTCGCTACAGGAGGAACAATGCGTGCCGCATATAATCTCGTTAAGAAATTTAATCCCAAAGGAGTTTACGTTAACTTCATCATAGAACTCGTACACGAAAACCTTAATGGTAGAGAAAACTTCGAAAAAGGTACAGATATCACATCACTACTAGAGGTCTAACGTGAAGAATTCACGAATATTCTTGTCTTTTCTCTTAAACACTCTAACTGCAAACAAACTAGGAATTACTATAAAACATCTAGAGTAAGAAAGAAAAACAACAACACTTAAGAAAGAGCTGCTTGATATATTTTTATCATGCAGCTCTTTCTTGTTAGGGAATTTTATTAACTTTGCCTATATATAATCCTATCTAAGAAAACAGAAAGGAATATGTTAAAGTTTCACGTGAAACAAATCTAAGCAAACATACTTTAAAATAAGCACTTAGGAAAAATGACTAAAGAAGAAAACGAGAATAGACTTCGGCATTTAAAAGGTATAGTTAGTAATTTACCGAACAAACCTGGTAGCTATCAATTCTACAGCAAAGAAGGGATTATTATATATGTAGGTAAAGCTAAAAACCTAAAGAATAGAGTATCGTCTTATTTCCACAAGGAAGTAGATAGATACAAGACAAAAGTGCTTGTTAGTAATATTTGGGACATAACCTATACTGTAGTAAACACAGAAGAAGATGCTCTATTGCTTGAAAACAACTTAATAAAGAAATACAAGCCTAAATACAATATCTTATTAAAAGACGGCAAGACCTATCCCTCTATATGTATTACAAAAGAATATTATCCAAGAATATTCAAAACAAGAATAATAAGCAAGAATTTCGGTACATATTATGGTCCCTACAGCCATGTAGGAACAATGTATGGTCTACTTGATATAATTAAGAAGCTATATAAGCCAAGAACGTGCAGGACGATAATAACAGAAGAAGGTATAAAACAAGGGAAATATCGCCCATGTCTAGACTATCATATAAAGAACTGCGGTGGCGCATGTATAGGGAAGCAATCACACGAAGAATACATCAAAAATATTAATCAAGCAAGGGAAATACTTAAAGGAAACACTCGTGAAGTAGAAAAAATCCTTTTTGAAGAGATGCAACAATATGCTCAAGAACTAAGATTTGAGGAGGCAGAAGATACAAAAAGGAAATATTTGTTATTAAAAGAGTTCTGTTCAAAGAGCGAAGTGGTTAGCCATACAATAAACAATATCGATGTTTTCTCTGTAACCGATAGCGAAAACATTGCTTTCGTAAACTATATTCACGTAACAAACGGTAATATCAACCAAGCCTTTACCTTTGAATTTAAGAAGAAACTTAATGAAGAAGGAGCAGAAATCCTACCCTTAGCAATTATACAAATAAGAGAAAAGATTGGTAGTAGTTCAAAAGAAATCGTTGTTCCATACGATATAGAACTGCCATTAGAGGGAATAACATTAACAATACCACAACGAGGAGACAAGCGAACCCTTTTGGAACTATCAGAGATGAATGGCAAACAGTATAAGTTTGACCGTTTAAAACAGGCAGAAAAGCTAAATCCAGAACAAAAGGCAGTGCGCTTGATGAAAGAGATACAACAAGCTCTGAAATTACCCAAGATGTCTTATCAAATAGAATGCTTCGACAACTCAAACATAAGCGGAACGGATGCCGTAGCTGCCTGCGTAGTATTCAAAAAGATGAAACCTAGCAAGAAAGATTACCGTAAATACAACATCAAAACAGTAGTGGGACCAGATGATTACGCCTCGATGAAAGAGGTAGTAAGAAGGCGTTATACTAGGCTGATGGAGGAAGAACAGCCATTGCCAGACCTAATAATAACCGATGGAGGAAAGGGACAAATGGAGGTAGTTAGAGAGATTATAGAAGACGAACTACACCTTAACATACCTATCGCAGGTCTTGCTAAAGACGACCGCCACCGCACTAACGAATTACTCTTTGGCTTTCCGCCAAAGGTTATAGGTATGAAGACCGATAGCGAACTATTCCGTTTACTCACACAAATCCAAGACGAAGTACACAGATTTGCTATTACGTTCCATAGAGACAAACGTTCAAAGCATGCTTTACACTCAGAGTTGGACGACATAAAAGGCATTGGAGCTAAGACAAAGGACAAGCTTCTAAAAGTATTCAAAACCGTGAAAAAGATACGTGAGAGTAACGTAGAAGAACTAGCAGAAGCAGTAGGAAAACAAAAAGCAGAGCTGATAAGAAATCATTTCCTTGCACAAAGCAGAGATATTAATTAGTAAATAAAACACAATTATCTTGCAATTACATCAATAAAAAAGTAACTTTGTAAGCAGAAAAGACAATAAACAAATGAAAGTTGTTATACAACGCGTTACACGAGCATCCGTAACAATAGCAGGAAATGTCAAATCTGCAATAGAGAAAGGGTTCCTTATACTCATTGGAATCGGTATAGAGGACAACCAAGAAGACATAGATTGGCTGGTTAAAAAGATAGTAAACCTAAGAGTCTTCGACGACGAAAATGGCATTATGAACCGCTCTATTATAGACGAAGGAGGAGATATAATAGTGGTAAGCCAGTTCACGCTGATGGCATCTACTAAGAAAGGCAACCGACCTTCATGGATTCACGCTGCGCCACATGATATTTCAATACCGCTATACAATAAGTTCTGCAAGGCATTAAGTACGGCTCTCAACAAGCCAATAGGCACTGGAGAGTTTGGGGCAGACATGAAAGTAGAACTATTAAATGATGGTCCTGTAACGATATGTATAGACACTAAAAACAAAGAATAATAATGAAGAAAAAAGAAATATTATCCCGTATAGAATATTATAGCTTCATATTGTGGGCTCTTACAGGATTATCAAACAAGCTGTGGCTATCAAACAAATACATCGAAACATTATCCTGGACATTCTTAATAGTATGTTTTATGGCAAAAACAAAGAATAGAGAAGGTAAAAAGCCATGGGAATTGACTATCAATCTTCTATTTTGTATTGCATCCATACTTATTGTTTTAAGCGACATAATATCATATCTTAGATGACAATAAAAGAAGCACAGGAAAAGGTAGATACGTGGATAAAGACCTACGGAGTAAGATATTTCTCCGAACTTACCAACATGGCTTGCCTTACGGAAGAAGTTGGCGAGCTGGCACGCGTAATCTCCCGCCAATACGGCGACCAAAGTTTTAAGCCTGGCGAGAAACCTAACATAGGAGAAGAAATAGCAGACGTGCTATGGGTGCTTATCTGTCTTGCCAACCAAACTGGTGTTGACCTGACAGAAGAGCTAAAGAAGAGCTTTGAAAAGAAGACGAAAAGAGACTCCGACAGGCATCTCAACAACCCAAAGTTAACCAATTCTCCTACCCTATCAGATAATAAATAAACATTTTAAACCAAATAAACAATAACACTATGATGACAGAAAAAGAAAACAAAGAGAGTATTAATAACGCAAAAGCAGACAAATACGAAGAGGCTTTGAGCAAATATAACACAAACATTGACGACAATGAAGTGCGCGAAGCTGTGAAGAAAATCATCGCAGAGAAGGTTCATGAGAACGACAATATGGATGTTAAGAAGTTCCTCATGGGAAGTATAGAACTGACCACATTGAAGACTACCGACTCTGAGGAGAGCGTTCTCGCATTCACAGAGCGTGTAAATCAGTTTGACGAAGCATACGGCGACTTGCCACACGTTGCTACAATATGTGTTTATCCACGCTTTGCAAAGGTTGTAAGCGAAACGTTAGAGATTGACGGAGTAGAGATAGCCTGCGTTTCAGGCAGTTTCCCTTCGTCTCAAGCCCTTATTGAGGTTAAGGTAGCCGAGACTGCACTGGCAATAAAAGACGGCGCCACAGAGATAGATATCGTTATGCCTGTTGGAAAGTTCCTGAGTGGTGATTACGAAGGTGTAGCCGACGAAATAAACGAGCTAAAGCAAGTGTGCGGTGAGCATGCCATGAAGGTCATCCTAGAAACAGGTTGCTTGAAGACAGCATCAAACATAAAGAAAGCTTCTATCATCGCCATGTACGCTGGTGCCGACTATATCAAGACCTCTACAGGTAAACTTGAACCTGCTGCAACGCCAGAAGCAGCATACGTAATGTGTCAAGCCATTAAGGAATACTACGAAGAAACTGGCATACAGATAGGTTTTAAGCCCGCTGGAGGCATTAATAGCGTGATGGATGCACTTATCTACTACACCATCGTAAAAGAGGTTCTAGGCGAAAAATGGCTTACTAACAAGTGGTTCCGCCTCGGAACAAGTCGTCTTGCCAATATGTTGTTGAGCGAAATAGAGGGAACAGAAACCAAGTTCTTCTAAGAAATACAAACTACCAAAATGCCCCGACACTCAGTTATGGAGTATCGGGGCATTATTTTATGCTATATCTGAGGCATCATCAGAGTATATCTTAACGAAGCTCTGCGTATACTTTATTAGGCATAACAATATAGTTTAGAAGGCATTAGTCTATAGGTCATCATCACATAGAAAAAGAAAGCCATTTACTACATATCCCTCTGAATAACGAAATCAAGATAAGCCTTTAGACTATCCTTAATACTACTATCAGAAACCTCCGATTCAATAAACAGCATAGCCTCACGTTGAAAATCACACATACATTTTTCTGCATATTCAATGCCACCTTTTTCTTTCGCAAAAGCCAGCAAAGAGGCAATCTCAGCCTCCGTCGCAGTACGCTCTTTCACCTTATATGCGAGACGCATCATGCCTTCATCAGCTGTGGATTTTAGAGCATATATAACAGGCAGGGTTAGCTTTCCCTCTACCATATCGTTACCCGTAGGCTTTCCAATCTCCGCAGAATCGTAATAGTCAAATATATCATCACGTATCTGAAATATTATTCCAAGGTTCTGTCCAAACCTCTTAGCCTTCTTTATCTGCCTCTCGCTTGCTCCTCCAGACAATGCTCCGATAGCACAACAAGCTTCAAAGAGAGCTGCTGTTTTCTGCTTAATAACTTGATAATAAACGTCTTCAGAGATACTGTCGTTAGAGATATTCGAGAGTTGAAGTATCTCGCCGCTTGCCAATGTCCTACCTAATTCCGCAAGATATTTAACAATATTCGTATTCTTCGTATAAGCCACATGAAGGAGAGCCGTAGAAAGAAGATAGTCGCCAACAAGAACCGCCACCTTATTGTCATAGGTAGAATTTACAGAAGCCTGCCCTCTCCGCTCTTCGCTCTCGTCTACAACATCATCATGTACAAGACTTGCCGTATGGAGAAGCTCCAGACCCACGGCAGCATTCTGCGTTACATCCGACACTTGTCCATAGTTGCGCGCCATCAGCATAATTAGTATCGGACGCATTCTCTTTCCCGTTCGTTGGCGGATATAAGCCAATGCTTGAGAAAGAAGTCCGTCTGTATGCGATAATGCCTCATCGAACAGCTTATTGAAATCAGAGAGCTCACTCTCTATAGGTTGCTTTATACGTGATAAATAGTCCATTGAATGAAATTTGTTACAAAATTACTTATTTTATCCGATTAATCAGAAAAAAACAGTAATTTTACACGTTAATAAATTATATAGGAATACAAGACAGCATAAAAGCTATTCCTGCAACAGACAAGAATTAATAATAAGAAAAAAATAAAAACAACAAATAATATGGACAAACTTTTTCTCATCGATGCCTATGCTCTAATATACAGATCGTATTATGCCTTTATAAAAAATCCTCGTATCAACTCCAAAGGCTTGAACACATCAGCCATAATGGGATTTTGCAACACATTGCACGAGATACTAACAAAGGAAAAGCCTACATACATAGGTGTAGCTTTCGACCCTCACGGACCGACATTCAGGAATGAAGCATTTGAGCAATATAAAGCTCAGCGCGAAGAAACACCTGAGGATATACGCAAGGCTGTACCTATAATAAAAGACATCCTTACTGCTATGAATATTCCAATACTGGAAGTAGCTGGATATGAGGCAGACGACGTTGTAGGAACTCTGGCTAAAAAGGCTGATGCAGAGGGTGTAGAAACATATATGCTCACTCCCGACAAAGACTATGGGCAGCTCGTAGGAGGCAATATAAAGATGTATCGTCCTCGTCATGGTGGTGGTTACGAAATCCTTGACTCTGAAGCCGTGAAAGAAAAATACGGCATCGATTCACCTACACAGGTTATCGACCTGCTCGGACTTATGGGTGATGCCGCAGATAACATTCCTGGATGTCCTGGTGTGGGAGAAAAGACCGCAGTAAAACTCATTAACCAGTTTGGAAGCATTGATGCCCTACTCCACCGCACTGAAGAACTTAAAGATGCATTAAAGAAAAAAGTAGAAGAAAATAAGGAACAGATTGCCTTCTCTAAATTTCTTGCCACCATCAAAACGGATGTGCCGATCAACTTAAACCTTGATGAGCTTAAAGTAAAAGCACCTAACGAGAAAAGAATAATAGAAATTTTCAATGAATTGGAGTTTAAAACCTTCGCAGATAGGTTTCTTAACAAATCTAAACAACAGCCAAAAAAGGTTTCAAACCAGCTTGATTTGTTTGGAGAATTTACGACCAACGATGAGGAAAAGATAAAAAACGGGCCTTCTCTGAGTATAAAAAACACATCGCACAAGTATCAACTCGTTGAGAAAGAGGAGGATATACACAAACTATGTGATTTATTCCTTACAAAGCAATACATAAGTTTTGACACAGAAACCACATCTACCGAGGCGATTAATGCAGAATTGGTAGGATTAAGCTTTGCTTTTGAAGAACACAACGCATATTATGTCCCTGTGCCAGCAGAAAGAGAAGAAGCTCAAAAGATTGTCAATATTTTCAAACCTCTATATGAAAACGAAGATATTCTCAAGATCGGACAAAACATGAAGTATGACATTGAGGTGCTCCGAAACTACAATATCGAGGTGAAAGGCAAAATGTTTGACACGATGATTGCCCACTATCTCATACAGCCAGAACTAAGACACAACATGGATTACATGGCTGAGATTTATCTTGACTATAAAACTATACATATTGAAGAACTAATCGGACCAAAGGGGAAGAACCAGAAAAATATGCGCAGTCTTACACCTGAGCAAGTGTATGAGTATGCTGCCGAGGATGCAGACATCACCCTTCAACTGAAAAACAAGCTCGAACCAGAACTTAAGAAAAAGGGTGCCGAAGATTTATTCTGGAACATAGAGATGCCTCTAATGCCAGTTCTCGCTGAAATGGAGATGAATGGCGTAAGGATTGACACCGACTCGCTAAAGGAGACATCCAACACTCTTACTGCCAGAATGAATGATATCGAAAAGCATATATATGAACTTGCTGGAATGGACTTCAATATAGCATCTCCTAAACAGGTAGGTGAGGTGCTCTTCGATAAGCTCAAAATTGTAGAAAAAGCCAAGAAGACAAAAACAGGACAGTATGTTACGAGCGAAGAAGTGCTACTCTCATTAAAGCACAAACATGAAATCGTGGCTGAAATCCTTGAACATAGAGGGTTGAAAAAATTGCTCGGCACATATATTGACGCTCTGCCGAAACTTATAAATCCTCGCACAGGACACATCCACACCTCTTTTAACCAGACTGTTACAGCAACTGGACGCCTCTCATCAAGCGACCCGAACCTACAGAATATCCCTGTTCGAGGCGAAGACGGCAAGGAGATACGCAAAGCTTTCATACCCGAACCAGGGTGCGAGTTCTTCTCTGCCGACTACAGTCAGATAGAACTGCGTGTGATGGCTCATCTAAGTGGAGACGAAAACATGATAGAAGCATTCCGCGAAGGGCACGACATTCATGCTGCAACGGCTGCTAAAATATATAAAGAAGACATAGAAAACGTGTCTCGCAACCAGCGAACAAAGGCAAAGCGTGCCAACTTCGGTATCATCTACGGCATAACTGTATTCGGTCTTGCCGAGCGTTTGGAGATTAGTAGAGACGAAGCAAAACAACTGATAGAGGGATATTTTCTTACTTTCCCAAAGGTTAAGGAATATATGGACAAGAGTATCCAGACGGCACGTGCCAATGGTTATGCCGAGACTCTATTCGGTCGCCGCCGCTATCTTGCCGATATAAACTCACACAACGGCACAGTGCGTGGCTTTGCAGAACGTAACGCCATCAACGCCCCTATACAAGGCACTGCTGCCGACATAATAAAGGTGGCAATGATCAACGTATACCGTCGTTTCAAAGCTGAAGGAATAAAGTCGAAGATGATACTGCAAGTTCACGATGAACTTAACTTCAGTGTCCTCCCAGAAGAACACGACAAAGTGGAAAGAATTGTTATGGAAGAGATGCAGAATGCCTACCAGATGCAAGTGCCACTCGTTGCCGATAGTGGATGGGGGAAGAATTGGCTTGAGGCACATTAAACAAAACAACAACATTAAAAAAATAACCCCTACCCTAACATCACGATATACAGTAAAGTAATCTCATTCCCTCCCTTTGGGAGGGTTAGGGTGGGTATACAATTATGGAAAATTACGAATGGGCAAAAGGCATGAATTGTGCCGTTACAGTGTGTGATACCGAGGGTATCATCATATATATGAACGACAAGTCGCTAGAAACATACAAGAAGCATGGCAACTTGATAGGTAAGAACCTCTATGAT
>CAVKAH010000071.1:0-11611 GCA_963654095.1 Oscillospiraceae bacterium | reverse complement strand
GTGTTAGCCTATAGTAACAGAAAGAGAAAACAGATAGAGCGACTGCTTTTAGATATACCAATATGACAACGCACTTGCGTAACTACAATAAATAAAGATATCAGTAAATGGAAAAAATAGCTTTGATAACAGGCATAACGGGACAGGATGGCTCGTTCTTGGCGGAGTTTCTTCTCAGTAAAGGATATGAGGTACATGGCACGATAAGACGCTCTTCGGTTGATTATCGTGAGAGAATATCACATCTTGAAGGGCAGCCACATTTCCATTTACACTATGCTGACCTTGGCGACTCCATGAGTATTATTCAAGTAATGAATAAGGTGAAGCCTACAGAGGTGTATAATCTAGCGGCACAGAGTCATGTGCAGGTAAGTTTCGACTCCCCTGAGTTTACTGCCGATGTAGATGCTACAGGTGTTCTGCGTATACTTGAGGCTATACGTCAGTGCGGATTGGAGAAGACATGTCGTATGTATCAGGCTTCGACATCAGAGCTTTACGGAAAGGTAGAGGAGGTTCCGCAAAATGAAAACACACCATTCCACCCCTACAGCCCCTATGCTGTGGCAAAGCTATATGGATATTGGATCGTAAAAGAATACCGCGAGGCATATAATATGTTCTGCTGTTCGGGTATACTATTCAATCACGAGAGCGAGCGTAGAGGTGAGACTTTCGTAACAAGAAAGATAACCCTAGCAGCTGCTCGCATAGCACAAGGGAAGCAGGAAAAGCTGTATCTAGGCAACTTATCATCACTCCGCGACTGGGGATATGCCAAGGATTACGTAGAGTGTATGTGGCTTATACTGCAGCATGAAAAGCCAGAAGACTTCGTTATTGCTACGGGTGAGCAACACTCAGTAAGGGAGTTCTGCTATCTCGCATTTAAACATGTAGGTATCGAACTTGAGTTTAAGGGAGAGGGCGCAGATGAGGTAGGAGTTGACAAGAATACGGGTAAGGTACTCGTAGAAGTATCAAAAGACTTCTATCGTCCTACGGATGTTGTCAACTTATGGGGCGACCCAACAAAGGCAAAGGCTAAGCTTGGCTGGAACCCAAGTAAGACTTCTTTGGAACAACTCGTAAAGATTATGGTGGACAATGATATGGCTAAGGTGGCAGCAGAAGACGCTGGACATAAGGTACGCTGTAACTTGGCGGAATATCTGGAAAAGGGTATCGTGAAGTAAGTTCACACAGACGAGACAGAAAGGAATAGATTTTAAGACTATCATGCTTGATAAGAAATCGAAAATATATATAGCTGGGCATCACGGACTCGTAGGGTCTGCAATTTGGAACAACCTCAAGGAGAGAGGATACACTAACCTTGTGGGACGTTCGCATAAGGAACTCGACCTGACAGACCAGTATGCCGTAGACAAATTCTTTGATGAAGAGCGTCCAGATGCTGTAGTCTTGGCGGCAGCTTTCGTAGGCGGTATAATGGCAAACTCGCTATATCGTGCCGACTTTATAATGCAGAACATGAAGATGCAATGCAACGTGATAGGTAATGCATATAGTCATGGCGTGAAGAAACTCCTATTCTTGGGTTCTACGTGTATATACCCTAAGGATGCGCAGCAACCGATGAAGGAAGACGCACTTCTAACCTCGCCACTCGAATATACCAACGAGGAGTATGCCATTGCTAAGATTGCAGGACTGAAGATGTGTGAGAGTTATAACCTTCAGTATGGTACTAACTATATCGCAGTTATGCCTACAAACCTCTATGGACCTAATGATAACTTCCATTTAGAGAATAGTCATGTGATGCCAGCCATGATGCGCAAAATATATTTGTCTAAACTTATCCACGACGACAACTGGGATATGATAGCTCGCGATATGGACAAACGCCCTATAAATCCCGATGATAAGTTGCGGAAGATTATCGGCGACGGCAATGTAGACGGCAGTAACACCCGTGAACGCATACTCAAAGCTCTCGAATATTATGGTATATATAATAATAAGGTGGTGCTCTGGGGTACGGGCAAGCCTTTGCGAGAGTTCCTATGGAGCGAAGATATGGCAGACGCCAGCGTGCATGTGTTGCTGAATGTAGATTTCAAAGACATCATAGGTATAGAGAAATACAGTAGCGTGTTCTATGGTGCGAAGGTTGATGGTACAGTAGACCGCAACAATAGTGAGGGCAGGGGAGGAGCAATACCCCAACTTGGAGAAATTCGCAACTGTCATATCAATGTGGGAACAGGTAAAGAACTGACCATAAAGGCACTCTCGCAACTGGTTGTAGATACGATAGGCTTTGAAGGAACAGTAGAGTTTGACGTAAGTAAGCCAGACGGCACGCCACGCAAACTTATAGATGTGCAGAAGCTACATTCACTCGGATGGACCCACAAAGTGGAAATAGAGGATGGCGTAAGAAGGCTCTACGAGTGGTACAGGGCAAGTATAGCGGATTAAATACCTAATATCTAATGTTTGTTAAAATATTGTGGGGGGGGGTAAAACTTACCTTATATTAAATAAAATAATGTAACTTTGTGTGATAATCTAAGCCAAAGCAAAGTTTGTATATATAGATAATGAAAAGAATAAGCTTGCGTTGGCAACGGGCGCAGGCTTAAAACAAGATATTAATAATGGCATTGTTTAAGAGAACTAAAGCTAATGATCATAGTAACGGTATAGTTACAGGGGCAACACTGATAGGAGATTTCCTATTGGCAATGCTTACGTATTGGGTCTTTTCTGTACAGTTCCTTGGCGTAACGTGGGATGAGAAGCAGCTGCATACGTCAGTACTCGTTGCCGTATTATATGGTGCAAGTGTTATAAACGGTGGTGTTATATTGTATAGAAGAAACGTTACGAGATTCCAAATAGTAAGTCTTGTCGTGAGAAATGTCCTTTTGTTTGCTATTATGGCAGTGCCGCTGCTGAGGATAGGGCATTTCCGAGTAATGAGTTATAAGATGTTGCCGTTGTTCCTGACTACGCTAATTATCGTAGTGTCAGTATTCCGATTGATGGTAAGAGCGGCAATGTATGCTTATAGAAAGCGTGGCAGAAATCTAACAAGTGTGGTTTTTGTAGGCAGTAAGGATAATAATCTCGCCCTTTACAACGAGATGCAGCTGATACCATCGTTGGGTTATAACGTGTTGGGCTACTTTGACGATGAGGTAAACAGTAAGTTTTCAGAAAACTGTCCGTATCTAGGCACACCAGAGGATGTTATACAATATCTCAAGAACCATAAGGAAGTGCATGAGGTGTTCTGCTGTTTGTCATCGCGAAGGGCAGACGAGATAATGGAGATGATACATTATTGCGAAAAGAACTTTGTGCATTTCTATAGCGTACCTAACGTCTCAAACTATCTGCACCATAGGGTTTATTTCAATATGTTGGGCAGAGTGCCGTATCTAAGTATGTTCAGAGCACCGCTATCACGCCCTGAAAACAAATTGCTGAAGAGGGCTTTCGATGTTGTAGTGTCAGGAATCTTCCTCGTAACGATATTCCCGATAATGTTTATTGTTGTGGCAATAATAACAAAGATAACCATGCCAGGACCTGTATTCTTTAAGCAGAAGAGAAACGGAATGAATGGTGAGGAATTCTATTGTTATAAGTTCCGCAGCATGAAGGTAAATGCTGATGCCGACAAGTTGCAGGCTACGAAAGACGATCCAAGGAAAACGAAGTGGGGAAATATAATGCGCAAGACAAATCTTGACGAGTTTCCACAATTTTGGAATGTCTTAAAGGGCGATATGAGCCTTGTTGGCCCTCGTCCGCATATGCTTAAGCACACCGAAGAATATTCGCAACTGATAGACAAGTATATGTTGCGCCATTTCGTAAAGCCAGGAATAACAGGCTGGAGTCAGGTTACGGGATTCAGAGGAGAGACGAAAGAACTGTCCGAGATGGAGGGCAGAGTGCAGGGAGATATATGGTATATAGAGCATTGGACGTTCGAACTAGACCTATATATAATGTATCGCACGATAGTAAATATAATAAAGGGCGACAAAGAAGCATACTAAATGTTTTCTAAAGCAATCCTTTGAGATACTAATAAAGGGTGAGGAAAGTAATAACAATCTTCATCCTTTATTTTATTAATTAAATTTATTACCTTTGCAGCCGCAAATAAATTACGTGTATGAGAATGCTTTCCGATGCCGAATTGGCACAAATCCTTGATAAAGAAATATTTCATAAGATATCAGAAGCCGCAGATTCGCTCGGCGTGGAGTGTTATGTCGTTGGCGGATATGTACGTGACCTCTTTCTCGAACGCCCCTCAAACGATATAGACGTAGTCGTTGTAGGAAGTGGAATAGAGGTTGCTGATGCCTTAAGAAAGGCACTCGGTAAGAAAGCACATATCTCCGTGTTCCGCAATTTCGGTACAGCGCAGGTGAAATATAGAGACATAGAGGTTGAGTTCGTAGGGGCAAGGAAGGAAAGTTATACACATGACAGTAGGAAACCAATAGTGGAGAATGGTACGTTGGAGGATGATCAGAACCGTCGAGACTTCACTATTAATGCCCTTGCAGTATGTCTTAACAAGGAGAGATTTGGGGAACTTGTAGACCCTTTTGATGGTGTTTACGATATGGAAGATGGTATTATTCGTACCCCTCTTGACCCAGATATAACATTTTCAGATGACCCTTTGCGTATGATGAGGTGTGTTCGTTTCGCCACGCAACTCAACTTTTATATAGAAGACGAGACGTTTGAGGCTCTCGAAAGAAACGCTGAACGCATAAAAATCATTAGTGGAGAGCGTGTTGAAGAGGAGCTGAACAAGATTATGAAAACGCCTACACCAAGCAAAGGCTTCGTAGACTTGCAGCGTTGCGGGTTGTTAAAACTAATAATGCCAGAGCTTAGTGCACTCGATGTCGTGGAAACTCGTAATGGAAGAGCACACAAAAACAATTTCTATCATACACTTGAGGTGCTCGACAATGTATGTCGCAAGAGTGATAACCTATGGTTAAGGTGGGCGGCACTTATGCATGACATAGGAAAAACTAAGAGCAAACGTTGGGATCCGTTGGCTGGATGGACTTTCCATAACCATAACTACATTGGCGCAAAGATGGTTCCAGAGATATTCCGCAGGATGAAACTGCCTTTGGATGCTAAGATGAAATATGTGCAGAAACTAGTGGATTTGCACATGAGACCTATTGCTATTGCTGATGAAGAGGTAACAGACAGTGCTGTTAGACGACTTATCAATGATGCTGGAGATGACATTGATGACCTTATGACTCTTTGTGAAGCTGATATAACAAGCAAAAATCAGGTGCGCAAGCAGAGGTTTCTTGAAAACTTTCGTATGGTTAGAGAGAAGCTTGCCGACTTGAAAGAGAAGGATTTCAAGCGACTTTTGCAGCCTGTCATTGATGGTAACGAGATAATGGAGATGTTTAATCTTAAACCATCAAGAGAGGTTGGCACACTTAAACAGACGCTTAAAAACGCTGTTCTCGATAACAAAGTGGCAAACGAGAGGGAGCCGCTAATGCAGTTGCTTATGAAAAAAGCCAAGTCAATGGGGTTGTGTGAGTAGCAATCATGTATTATCCCGAAGTGTGATATGCATTGTTCGAAATGTCTTAAATAGTGTCTGTAGTTGCTTGCGCTACTACTTAATTCACGAAATTTTAGTTAAAACAAAACAATAATTATTTCTTGTACTTTATTGTATGGGGATTATTGCCTAATTTTGCACCACGAAAACTCATATGGCGATTTGAGTTTTTGCGCATAATGTATATTGTTGAATAATTTAGATATAGAAATTATTAATTATTATAAATAGGTATGAGAAAAAAAAGTAATCTTTTTATTCTGCTTTTCGCTGCAGCTATGGTGGTAACATCATGCGGAAGCAAGCAGAGTGGTAAGCCGAATTTCGGAGATGACGAATATGCGGTTAGAACAATTAGCGGTCAGAGCACCGAGCTACAGACCACTTACCCTGCTACAATCAAGGGTGTTCAGGACGTGGAGATACGTCCGAAGGTATCTGGATTTATCACAAAACTCTGTGTACAAGAGGGACAAACCGTAAAGAAAGGTCAGTTGCTATTCGTTATTGATAACGTAACATACGAAGCAGCTGTTCGTCAGGCAAAGGCTGCCGTAAACTCAGCAAAGGCACAGTTGAACACAGCTAAGCTGACTTATACAAATAACGAGAAACTTTTCAAGAACAACGTAATAGGTTCATATGAGTTGCAGTCAGCAAAGAATGCACTTGAGTCTGCGTATGCGGCAGTGGCACAGGCAGAAGCTACCTATATATCAGCAAAGCAGAACCTTGATTTCTGTTATGTAACAAGTCCTGCTGATGGTGTTGTAGGCGACCTGCCATATCGTGTTGGTGCACTTGTAAGCGCATCAAGTCAGCAGCCTTTGACAACAGTTTCTAATATCGGCTCTATGCAGGTATATTTTTCTGTAACGGAGAAAGACCTTCTTGATATGACAAAGGGTGTTGGTGGTATACATGCAGCTATCAAGGATTATCCTGCAGTAAAGCTTCAGCTTGCTGATGGAACCATATATGCACACGAAGGACACGTAGCTACTGTTAGCGGTGTTATCGATCCAACAACAGGTTCGGTATCAATGCGTGCTGATTTCCCTAATCCAGAGCATCTCTTGAAGAGCGGTGCATCAGGAAGCATCGTTGTTCCTCATCACGCTTCATCTGCAATCATCATTCCGCAGGATGCCGTTTCGCAGGTTCAGGATAAGTATTTTGTATATGTTGTAGGTTCTGACAATAAGGTAAAGTACACATCAGTAACAGTAAATGCTAATAACGATGGCAAAAACTACATTATAGAAACAGGACTGAAAGCTGGCGACCGCATCGTGATAAATGGTATCTCTGCTCTAACAGACGGACAGAAGATTACTCCAATAACAGAAGCTCAGTATCAGGAGAAACTAAAGAAGACTGAAGCTATGGGTGCAGACCAGAGCGACTTAGGTAAATTGAAGAAGGATTTCGGAAAATAAATTTCGGGAGAGAGGATACGGATTAGAGTATATGGCTTGATAGCTTTTCGTGCTTAAAAGTTGGCAGTCTCTAATCATGAGTTCCTTATCCCTAATAAAAACAAGCAAACAAATGAGATTAGATACATTTATCAAACGCCCGGTGCTATCCACCGTAATCTCTATTTTGATAGTGATTCTCGGTGTCATCGGACTTATCTCGCTGCCTATCGAGCAGTACCCTAACATGGCTCCGCCTACTATTATGGTGCGTGCATCATATACGGGTGCTAACTCTGAGACAGTGCTCAACTCCGTGCTTGCCCCTCTTGAGGAGCAAATAAATGGTGTGGAGGGAATGACATACATGACATCTTCGGCAACAAACGATGGTTCGGCAACAATTACCGTGTTCTTTAAACAGGGAATGGACCCGGATATGTGTCAGGTAAATGTTCAGAACCGTGTGTCGCAGGCCTCGGCTCTTCTTCCTGCTGAAGTAACAAAGGCTGGTGTAACAGTGGCAAAGCGTCAGTCATCAACGGTAATCCTCTTCGGTCTTACTGCCGACGATGACCGCTACGACGATGAGTTCCTTTGCAACTATGCCAACATCAACGTTGTTCCTGCAATTAAGCGTGTGAATGGTGTGGGTGAGTGTCAGGCATTCTCGCAGAAAGACTACACTATGCGTCTTTGGATAGATCCGGTAAAGATGAAAAGCTATGGTTTGATACCAAGCGACCTTACAAGTGTTCTTTCACAACAGAATATTGAGGCAGCTCCAGGTTCTGTTGGTGAACAAAGCGACAATCAATACCAATACACGTTCCGCTACAAAGGTCGTTTGAAGACGCCTGAAGAGTTCGGAGATATGATTATTACATCTACTCAAGACGGACAGACAATCCGTGTGAAAGATGTGGCTCGTGTTGAGATGGGTGCTCTTTCGTATACAGTAGAGTCAAAAAACAACGGTAACCCTTCTGTTACGATGATGGTAACCCAGACTGCTGGTTCTAATGCTACAGAGATTGCTACAAATATCAAGAAACTACTGAAGGAACAAGAAGCGGTATTGCCTCCAGGCTTGCATTTTGATATTATGCAGGATGTTACGGAATTCCTCTTCGCATCAATCGAAGACCTTGTAAAGACCCTTGTCGAAGCCTTTATCCTTGTGTTTATCGTGGTTTACATCTTCTTGCAGGATACACGTTCAACACTTATTCCGTTGATTGCCGTACCTGTGTCATTGATCGGTACATTCTTCTTCCTTTATGTATTCGGCTTCTCGCTGAACTTGTTGACACTTGCAGCCCTTGTGCTTGCCATTGCCATAGTGGTCGATGACGCCATAGTGGTTGTTGAGGCTGTGCATGCAAAGCTCGACCTCGGCTATAAGTCTGCGAAAACTGCATCTATAGATGCCATGAACGAAATCTCTGGAGCTATTATATCTATTACTCTCGTTATGGCATCGGTGTTTATCCCTGTGTCATTCATGGGTGGAACATCAGGTGCGTTCTATCGTGAGTTTGGTATAACAATGGCTATCTCTATCGTTATCTCGGCTCTTAATGCCTTGACTCTGTCTCCTGCGCTTTGTGCAATGTTGCTTAAGCCTAAGAATGAAGATGGTTCTGAGCGTAAGATGTCGATGGTTGACCGTTTCCACACATCGTTCAATGCTGCATATGGTAAGGTACAAGCCAAATACACCAAGGGCGTACGTCGTTTGGTGGAGCGTCCGCTGATAGCCATCGGTACAGTTGTTGTTGGTATTGCAGCAATGGCAGTACTTATGTCAACAACAAAGACAGGTCTTGTGCCAGACGAAGATACTGGTACTGTGTTCTGTACGGTTTCAACACCTCCAGGAACTTCAATGAAAAAGACAGGGGAGGTAATGGATCAGGTTGACCGTATGCTTGCCACTAACCCTGCAATTCAAAGTCGTATGCGTATCACGGGTTATAACTTTATCGCAGGTCAGGGCTCTAACCAGGGAACATTCATCATTAAGCTGAAATCGTTCGAAGAACGTCAGAAGATGGAAGGTCCATTGAAGTATATTGGAGTACACAACCTCGGCTCTGGTATGGTGCTCGGTATGATATATAAACAAACCGCAGCTATCAAGGGTGCACAGATTCTTGCTTTCCAGCCACCTATGGTACAAGGTTTCTCTGCTACCAATGGTATGACCTTCTCTATGCAGGACCGTACTGGTGGTGATGTGAACAAGTTCTATGAGATAACCCAGAAGTTTATCGGTGAACTCAACAAGCGTCCAGAGATAAACAATGCCATGACGTCATACAATACTAAGTATCCACAATATAAGATAGATGTTGATGTTGCTAAGTGTAAGCAGAGCGGTATTGATCCAAGTACGGTGCTCACTACAATGCAAGGATACTATGGAGGTATGTATGCTTCTAACTTCAACTCTTACGGAAAACTGTATCGTGTATATATCCAGTCAGATCCAAAGGATCGCGCAGATTTGAAGAGTCTTGATAATATATATGTACGCACAAAGGCAGGCGAAATGGCTCCAATCAAGGAGTATGTAAATCTGAGTCGTGTTTATGGACCACAGGAAATTGACCGTTTCAACCTGTTTACCTCTATAAATGTTAATGCTTCAGCTGCAGATGGATATTCAACAGGTGACGCAATTAATGCCATGTCGGAGGTGGCTAAGACTACTTTGCCTACAGGTTATACATACGAGTTCTCTGGTCTTACGCGTACAGAGCAGGAATCTTCAAACTCTACAGCACTTATCTTCGTGCTCTGTCTGACATTTGTTTATCTGATTTTGTCAGCACAGTATGAGTCGTATATCTTACCTCTGTCCGTAATCCTTTCTATTCCGTTTGGTCTTGCAGGTGCATTCCTCTTCACTAATCTGTTTGGAAAGAACAATGACATCTATATGCAGATTGCATTGATTATGTTGATGGGACTTCTTGCAAAGAACGCCATCCTTATCGTACAGTTTGCTCTTGAGCGTCGTCGTACTGGTATGGCAGTGTCGTGGTCGGCAGTATTGGGAGCTTCAGCCCGCTTGCGTCCAATCTTGATGACATCTCTTGCCATGATTATAGGTCTGTTGCCATTGCTTATGCCATGGGGTGTAGGTTACAACGGAAATATGACTCTTGGTGCTGCTGCTGTAGGCGGTATGCTCATCGGTATGCTTTGCCAGATTATGGTAGTTCCTGCTTTGTTCTATATCTTCCAGACTTTGCAAGAGAAGATTAAGCCTTTGGAATTTGAGGATGATAACGCTTCCGTTGATTCAGAGGTTAAGCAGTATACCAACCCGTATGTGGCTGGCGCATTGCAGGAGCAGATACAAAAGAGCTCTAATAAATAAAAAGTAACTTCCAGTCTTCGGGAGATGTGGATAGAATATCTCCCGAAGATGCGGAAAATAAATACAGATACTTATATGAATATTAAAAGTATTATAGTTTTCGCCTCTGCAGGATTCCTTTTAGGCAGTTGCGGAATATACAATAAATATGAGCGTCCTGACGTAAATGTAAAAGGATTGGTTCGCGATTCCGCATCAATCTCCGACACACTTGCTGTCAGCGATACCGCAAGCTTTGGCAATTTGCCATGGCGCAGCGTCTTTACTGACCCACAGTTGCAGTCGCTCATAGAGCAGGGCTTAGCTCACAATACCAATATGCTTAATGCTGCCCTCAATGTTAAGATGGTAGAGGCACAGCTAAAGGTGGCAAAGTTGGCATTTGTTCCTTCGTTCACATTCTCTCCACAAGGAGTTATCTCTTCTTGGGATGGTAATAAGGCGACAAAAACCTATTCTTTGCCAGTACAGGCAAGCTGGAGCATAGACCTCTTTGGTAATTTGTTGAACGCAAAGCGTAGCGCACAGATGTCGTTACTTGCAACAAAGGATTATCAGCTCGTAGTGCAGACAGGTCTGATTTCTAATATTGCCAATATGTACTATACACTTATGATGCTCGACAAACAATTAGAGATTGTTGATAATATGACAACTCTAACAAAGGACACATGGGACATCATGAAGTTGCAGAAGGAATTAGGAAGGGTGAAAGAAACTGGTGTGCAGAGTGCAGAGTCTAATTATTATTCTGTACAGGCGCAGGCTGCCGATCTGAAACGTCAGATTCGTGAGATGGAAAACTCTCTATCTCTCTTGCTTGGACAGCCAGCTCAGACTATCAGTCGTGGTAAGTTAGATGCCCAGTCGCTACCGACAGAGTTCAGCACAGGAGTAAACATACAACTCTTGAACAATCGTCCAGACGTTCATTATGCCGAGATGAGTCTTGCGCAGTGTTTCTATAACACAAACCAAGCCCGTTCTCGTTTCTATCCAAGCATCACTATCAGTGGTAGCGGAGCATATACCAACAGTTCGGGTATGGGTATTGTAAACCCAGGCAAGATGTTGTGGAGTGCTGTTGGTAGTCTTGTTCAGCCAATCTTTGCCAATGGTCAGCTCATCGCAGGCTTAAAGGTTGCTAAGGCTCAACAGGAACAGGCTTACAACACATGGCAGAACGCAGTGCTC
>CAVKAH010000070.1:0-11669 GCA_963654095.1 Oscillospiraceae bacterium | reverse complement strand
CTTTCATATCTATAAGCCTAACATTGTCATAATAGATATTCCATATTCCGCCCCCACGATTACGGCGTGTCTTGAAGCGAAATCCCGTTCTTGTGCCATTAAACACGCAATGATGCAGATACACATTTTCTATGCCTGCTGCCGTCTCGCTACCGCATGTTATTCCGCCATGTCCCTTTTCTGCAAGACAATAGCGTATAACAACATTCTCTGTGGGCTTACCTACCCTGATGCCATCTTCCGCTCTACCGCTCTTCAGCGTAAAACAATCGTCGCCGCAATTTAGGGTGGAATATTCTATAAGTACATTCTTACACGAAGATATGTCTATGCCATCGCCACTTGGCACTCCTACTGAGTTTACCGTAACTCCTCTTATTATCACGTTTTCGCAATATATAGGATTGATATTCCACAACACGCTACGTTCGAAGGTTACTCCTTCCACGAGGACATTCTTACAATCAATAGGAGCAAACGACTTTGGACGATAGAAAGTTCTGCCGTTGTGTCCGTCGCAGATGCGTATTTTTACGGGCATACGGTAGTCTATATCTTTCTCCACCACGCTATTGCCGTTTCTTAGTTTACGCATCTCCACGTCCATAGGTGGACCCATAACGATGCCCTTTCCTGTCAATGCTATGTTCTTTGCTTTGTTGGCATAGATAAAAGCCCCAGCTCCCATCACCTCTATTCCCTCATGACGGGTAAAAACGGCAGGCTGATAGTCTTCGATGTCTGCCGAAAACTCCAACACACACCCCTCATCGAGATGCAGTTCTACATTACTTTTGAGTTCTATTCTTCCCGTTAGCCAGTTGCCTGCAGGTATGGTGAGTCGTCCGCCGCCATGTTTCGATAGTTCTGCAATCTTATTATTTATCGCATCAGTTACCTTTCCGTTTGTCCCCACGTCGGTCTTTTGCAACACGATGTTTGTACTTTTGAACACAGGACGCTTCAATGTTTTCATCTTAAATGGTGTGCCACTTATCGGCGCTATCTCGTTTGGCATCACAGAAGCACCCACTTCAGAAAGCTCTACCACACCCTTCTTGTCTATCTGCGATGTTATTGCGCCATCGGTTGCTTCCACTGCGGATGCGCTACATAATGGTGTTGCCAACAGCATAGCCGAAAGTAATATGCCATTTGTCTTGTTGTTTTTCATAATTATAATATCAGTATGTTATCAGAAATTCTTGAATGTGAGTATCAGCATATCAGATTGCAACTGCATCTTCCCGCCACTGAGCTTCAGCACTTGGAATGTTTCTTCCACATTATTTATACCAAAAGGCTTAAGGAGTGTTGTCTCCGTTAGAGGAACATCTCCGTTTTCCCTATCGTAAGCATACGGGTGGTTCAACACAAGTTTGCCACTTGCATTGCTATACCTCATTAATATAGACTGATGACTGCCGCTCTTGTCATCAGCTTCCATAAGATTAAATTGGAAAGACCAGAATATTTTTTCCTTCGAAAGGTCGAGCACACCGCCTGTAGCAATAGTGTCTACTCTCGTCAGATGCCACATCCCGCCGAAATCACCTGCACCCGACGTTTCGAGTTCGCATGACGACAGCATACATATCAATGTACCTACGATGCCCAACATATATATATATAATTTCTTCATATCATTCTTCCTTTCTTACATTCCTACTTCATTACCTTTCTTAAAAAGCTTCCTCTCTTTGCCACCGTTATCTGGAATCCTTGATTATTGCCGAGAATAGCACCGAAATCCATTGCATACGCTGCTTTCACGCTCCAGTTTCGCAGTAATTTTTGCGTGAACTTATATTCGCTCTCTACCATAAAGCTTATGTTATGATGCTTGTCGGTATAAGGCATACCGTATGTTCCCCACCCTTCTTGATATGTTGCCATCACACGATAGCTAGTATTTACGGATGGTTTACCGTCGAAACCTAGATGAAAAGCCATAAATCTATTGTCTTGAACGTTTATGTTACCATCCTTATTATATATAGGTGAACGATATAGCGGATTTCCCATCACCTGTCCCCAATGCTGCCAACCTGGATAGATATTATGATTATAATAGTTGTCCATACCTCCTATGTGGTCAGCTATCGTTGTTGTGTGGTCATGATATATCGGACCGCTTTGATATTTTGTGTACAGATATTCCACTACTATATTTCTCAACCACGAACCATATTTCAGATGCAGGTCAGCTCCTATCATCCAGTCTTTGAAATCGTATAACACGTAGCGACTTTTCTTTTTCTGTTGCCATTGAGCGCCGCTTCCGTAGCCGTCATAGTCGAGTTGAAACATAGCGGAGTGGTCTTCAAAGAACTTATCCATATACACACCAGCCTTCCACATCTCTTCTTCCCAGTTCAAACGTAGCATCCAACTGCCCAGTTGGTTACCCTCTGCATTCTTGTAGTTAGCTCCATCGGTGGCATCTTTACCTCCTGGAACAAGGGCATTCCAGAATGCTTTCACTCCTTTGTTACCCTTTAGCTCCTGCATCGTGCCGTCTGCCTGCTGCAGATATGAGTTTCCGCCGAACATAGCAGCCATCTCAAGCCCCATTTCTATCGAGAACGGGTACAAATAAGGATCGTTTCCGATACGCAGAAACCCTGCTTTAGAATGATATAACACGTGGTCGGAATAGCGGCTTTTCTTAGATGTAAAATCATGTTGCCATGCATCATCCGTAAACATACCATAGGCTATATGTCCCTTAAGCTGTAGCCATCCTTTAAATCCAGGTACATTCCAGTAGTCTTCAAGTGCGAGTCTAACCTGTGGCACAGGGCGGGCATTTATACCCAACGTCTGCGAACCGCTACTCAAACGACTATTTTTCAGGTTCAATTCACGCTGCTTGCTTCCCACCGACAGCGTACCATGCAACCAGCGTCCCTCCACATAAGCCTGCTGCACCACTATGTTGCTTGTGTAATTGAACGGCACTGCCACGTCTATTCCATAGCCATAACCCCATTTTTTCTCATCATCATTAGTAAGAGAGCGTACGAGTGAGCCACGCAGATACCCATTCTTTTCGTCCAGCGAACTTAGTCCGTATTTGTTTGCATTTAGCCACAACGGGGTCTTTCCCCATGAGAAAGAGCCTTGCGCCTCTGCCGAATATTCTATCTCGGCTGCGGGTTTCTTGTCCTTTTCTATATCGTCAATATCTTCTTGTGCCATGCTGTTGAGTGCCAATGTACACAGAAAAGATGCTATCAATATTTTGTTCTTCATATACCTTATTATATGTTTCCAACTGCGAAGATAAGTATTTTTCTTCACAATTAAGATGTCTGTAGGGATTTTCCCTGCCCTTTTAGGGAAAAACCCTTTGGTGGGTACAAATCTTTTTAGTTTCTTTGCACCAGAAAAAATAACTAATTAAAGCGATTTATTATGAAACGGTTTATATTATCAATGGTAATGATGCTCACTGTAGCTATGTCTTCAATGGCAATGAGCTATGAGCAAGCAAGGGAGAGGGCTCTATTCTTGACCGACAAGATGGCATACGAACTGAACCTCAACGATGAACAATATGAGGCAGCCTATGAGGTTAACCTCGACTACCTCATGAGTATCAACACTTATGACGACCTGTATGGCACTTACTGGACAAGGCGTAACCTCGACTTGAGCTATATTCTCTACGACTGGCAGTATTCTTCATTCTGCTCGGCTGCATACTTTTATCGTCCTCTCGTATGGGATAACGGCATCTGGAGATTTAGCATCTATGCAAGATACCCACACCGCACGTATTTCTACTTCGGCAGACCAGCGTTCTATACATCATATCGCGGAGGACACAGCTGGCACATGAACGGTGGACGAAGCTGGTATCACGGACGCTCATTCGGACCTAAAGCTGGCGAAAGCCGCTTCGGAATGAGAGATAAGTTTGATAAAGGCGACTTCAATGGCACAAGAAATCATGGCGGTAACTATAACCGCAATGACCGCAACAACGGAAGATACGACCGCAACAATGGTGGTTACAATCGTAACAACAACGGAAACAACCGCAATGATAACTCTAACAAGGGTAACAGCAACTTTAGCGGATACCGCGGAAATAGCACTGGTTCTACGCCATCAAGAGGCACAGGCACGTCTACCTCTGGACAAAACAATCGCAACAATAATGGAGGCGTTTCGGGAAACAGAAGCAATTTTGGCACAAGGAATATCGATCTGACCCGTCAGAGCAGAATGGCTGGCGAGTTTACTACAAGACAGAGCAGCACGAGAGAGACCGTTACGAGGTCTTCTAATACAAGTAGGATGGAGAAAAGTAACAGTTCTCAGCCATCACGCAGCACTGGCAGCTCGTCTTTTAGTAGCAGTTCCTCACGTCCAGCCTCAACATTCACACCAAGCAGAAGCACTAGCAGCTTTAGCGGAAGCGCACGTTCTGCAGGCGGTGGTCATTTCGGCGGAAAAAGATGATAGTGCTGACGTGTCATAAAGATACACTTTACGAATCATAAAGATATACATAAAGAGTCATAAAGATATACATAAAGAGTCGTATCTCTATAGCTTATTTTCAATAAGTAGCGAAGATACGAAACGAGAGATATAAAGTCTGCATTCAAGACAGACATAGTTCTATTAGCAAATCCTTCAGATTAAGCATTAATGTTAAGCGCATTACTGCTTTTCTGAAGGATTTTTCATTGCCAAATCAATATTTATACGCATTGCTTACATCCCTAAATCCACAATCTTAACATATTGATATCGCACGATAAAATAGTTCGTTAAATTGTTTAAACGCTATTACCAAAACAAATAAAAATATCTACCTTTGCAAATAATAGTAACATCAAAATACATAGATATATAACATTTTTATTATAAACTTTTAAATTTTTATTCAAGATGAAACATCTGTTCATATCCGTATTATTGACAACGGCATGTACACTTGGGACATCGGCACAAACAATAGAGGTGACCGATGCAGAAAACTCTACCTACAAGTTTGCTGCCGACAGGGTTAAGGACATTAGCTTTGTCAAGACAACAGCTGCTGATGTCATTGATTTCAACACAGTAGATGCACGTACATATTCGTCAGGTACTGTAGAAGCTACATTCTCAGCTACTGATAATGCTACAAAAGTTACACTCTGGATTGTAGGTCCATCAATGGGAAAATACCTCTATGAGGGTGTTTACACAGTTTCAGCCGAAGCTGGAGAGATGACTATCGATACAGATAAGTCATATTCATACGTAACAGTGAACGGCACAAACAAGGCTTTGCAGTCGGGAACGATGAACGTGGCTATTACTGACAAGCAATATACCATCACCTTCGACCTTATCTTGGAGGACCTAAGCGAGGTTAAAGGTAAATACATAGGTGAGATGCCGAAGCTGGTGGGTAAGAACGCCACCCTGCCTGTATGCGAAACTCCTACGGTTAAGACTACAGACGTTAACGACTATGTTAAGGGAGAATATTATTTCAAGATGAACGACGCATCATGGAGCTATGAGATGGCTCTCGACTTCTTTGCTGATGCAAGTTCAAAGAAATTACCTGAGGGCACTTACATCTATTCTGCAAGTAAGGCGCAAGGTACTTTCGGCACTCGCAGTTGCCTTGATGTTTACAGTCCAAGTAATACTTACAAGTTTGTAGAAGGTAGCACTGTTAAGGTTTCATACGAAGGTGATAATATCGTTATGGTACTTAATCTGATAACCGAAGACGGACGTAAATTCGACATGACCTATAACGGAGCAATTACTTTCCCTACAGTTGAGGTAACATCAGAGACGTTAAATCTTGCCACATCCTCTACTCCGACAGTAAAAGACAATAACGGACGTGTAGACGGAGAGTTCTACACCAAGTTTAATGATGCATCATGGAACTACGAAATGGCTATTGATTTCTTCGCTAAGAGTACTGAAACAAAGTTGCCTGCAGGTAAATACACTTATTCCACAGACAACACTCCAGGTACTTTCGGTAGCAAGAGCTATATCGATGTATATACTCCTTCGTTAGGAAACTGTAAGTTTGCAGAGGGCAGCACCGTTGATGTATCTTATTCAGGAGACAACATTATCATGGATTTCAACCTTGTTATCGCTGACATCATCAATGATAAGCAATACACCATGACAATGAAATATGAGGGAAACATTACTTATGATTTTTAAAACTTATAAATAAACCGACTATATGAAAAGCTTTATTATAACTCTTTTTGCCGTATTCTCTACGACAATGGCTGCTATGGCGCAGCATGTGGACAAGGCTTACACTATGCACGTGAACACTGCAGATGGAAAGAGCGTAGACTTTAAGTTTGAGACAGAACCTACTGCTACCTTCAATGAAGGAGAAATGACAATAGAAGCCACAAGCGGAACTCCTGTAAAGTTTGTGATGGACAACGTTACAAATATCACTTTTAGTGGCGAAGCGGTTACTGGCATTGAAACTACTACGACCAGCAAATCGTCAATGAGCGTATATGCTGCAGCTGACGGTATTGTAATCAATGGAATGAAGGCAAATAGCAAGGTCGCAGTTTACGACGCAAGCGGAAGCCAAATAGCTACTGCATACTCTGACGCTAACGGACACGCTGTCGTAACGGTAAACAAGCAAAAGGGAGTGTTTGTCGTAAGCACACCTGACAACTCTTTCAAATTCATCAAATAACACATGAGCTTTATGAAAAGAAATATATTGACAACTTGTGCGATTGCTTTGGCTACATCGCTCTACGCACAGAACTACCAAGTGGTGGTAACGACAACTGACGGCGAACGTAAGGTTTTCGCCACTAACGACGTGTCGAACATCAAATTCAGAAACGCACCTAAATATAAAGAGGCTAACACCTTCATCGAGGGAGAATACAGTCCTTATTCTGACAATGCTAACTATACCTTCACTATTGCTACTGAAGAGCCTGACTCAGAAGGAAATCCTGCTACAATAGGTGGCTTTCAGATAAGCTTCTCTCTATATGGTCCGCTCAGCGAAGAAGCACATAAAGCTATCCTTCCTGATGGATACTACCGCGTGGGCAGTGCCACTACGTCGTATACCGTTAACTCTTCCAACTCATATATGTGGATTCGACTTGCCGACGGTGATGACGGCATTACGGCAAGCATGATTGTTGGAGGTACTGTAGACGTAAAGCACGATGGCGACAACTATGACTTGCGTGCAGAAATAGACTTACTTGACGGCACACATGTTGACGTCTCATACTATGGCGCAATGTCATTTTCTGTAGGAGCATCGGGAGCTGTTGATTTCGAATCTGACCAGAACGTGAAGTTTACCTCTGGTCAAGGAAGGGTCTGGGCTAACTGGTTCAACCCGTTCTGCGATGACGCAGCCTTGCAATTCTTTACTGGTAAGTTTACTAGCGAAGGTGCACAGACCGAGGGATACTACCTTTACGTTCCTGTTTACATGGAAAAAGACGACATCCATACATCCACTTGGTCGCCTGTTATCACTGACGGAGTATATACTATCGACCAACGTGATAAGATATTAAGTCAGACTTACTTACCAAATACTATAGGAAAAGGTTCTGTCCTAGAGCTATTTGGATCGAAAACTCCTATGGGAACATATCTGACATATCTTGCCGCTGATGGTCGCGTATCTATGGCTACTATCACCGACGGAACTATGACCGTTTCTAACGAGGGTACAAATTTCACATTTGATCTTACGGCAAGCAATGGTATAAAGGTTACTGGTTCTTATTCAAAGAAACCATACGTTGTGAACATGATTGATAACAGCAGCAAACCTGAATACCCAGACGGACTGACAGGAGATTATGAATTGAATAAGTTCCCAAGCGACTTGGTTGTAATTGACTATAACTGTGGCGACTATATCGTACAGGGCATTAACACACACGTTGTTATGTTTACAGACCCAGAACAGAAGGAAGGCGACTATCTATCTCTTGACTTAATGTCTGAATCGGAGCAAATTAAAGATGGTGAATACTTCATCGACAACTCTCTTACTGATATGTCGGGTATTATTGGTGTAGTGAATTTCCAAGGAACAATGGCATACTCATGGTACGGAGACTTAGACTCTACTGACGATGAAGGCTACCAGTCTATCCTCGCTCCTATCTCTGGCGGTAAGGTTACTGTATCTACAGTAGACGGCGGAAAGCGTAAGTTCGACTTCGACCTCGAGGACCTTAAAGGTAACAAGATAACAGGTTCGGTAACAAAAGCCGTGCATTATGCTTCTGATACTGACGATACCAACGAAGCAAAAGTGGAGCGCAACCGTACACGTGCCCTTGGTAAAGTTAAGCGTAACTGGAGCAAGAACAGCACCGACGTACAGCCTCGCATGTTGATTATGCACAATAAAGAGAATGACAAACGTTAAGTCTTAACGACTTACAATAACCAAAACGCCCACGACAAATACATGTCGTGGGCATTTTTATTATTGTTTAATAAGTTATTGTTCAAGCTTATAGGTTATTATTCGCTGATGTTTTAGGCGTTTAAACCAGATTTTATGGGACAGAATAATAATCAAAAAGGATGATTATTATTTGTTCATCAAGTATCTCTCTGCCTCAAGGGCTGCCTTACATCCACTTGCAGCGGCAGTAATGGCTTGGCGATAGACTGGGTCGGCAACATCTCCTGCTACGAATACTCCAGGTATCTTGGTGCGAGGAGTACCGTCGATGGTCTTTATGTAGCCTACCTCGTCTGTTTCAAGCCATTCTTTGAACACGTCGGAGTTTGGCTTATGACCAATAGCGAGGAAGAAGCCGTCTATCTGGATATCTACTTTCTCCTCGTCTGGCTCACCTTTGCGCTTTACTAAATGAGCACCTTCTACACCATTATCACCAAACAAACCAATGGTATTATGCTCAAACAGCACTTCAATGTTCTCTGCATTGAGCACTCTCTCCTGCATTACCTTTGATGCACGAAGGAACGGCTTACGAACGATAAGGTATACTTTCTTTGCCAAACCTGCAAGATAAAGGGCATCCTCGCAAGCTGTGTCGCCTCCTCCCACTACTGCTACCGTCTTCTTACGATAGAAGAAGCCGTCGCATGTGGCACAGGCTGACACTCCCATTCCATTATATTTCTGCTCGTCAGGTAGTCCGAGATATTTTGCTGACGCTCCTGTTGCTATAATTACGGTATCTGCTTCTATCTCCACACCCTCGTCTGTAGTGAGCTTATAAGGGGCTTTGCTGAAATCAACCTTTGTTATAATGCCGTCCCTTATATCTGCACCAAAGCGTTCTGCCTGCTCACGGATGTCGTTCATCATCTGTCCGCCAAGCACTCCCTCTGGATATCCAGGGAAATTTTCTACCATCGTGGTCTGTGTTAGCTGACCTCCTGTAAGAAGTCCGCAATACTCTACAGGCTTCAAGTTGGCTCTCGAAGCATATATGGCAGCCGTATATCCTGCAGGACCGCTACCTATAATCGCACATTTTACGTGTTCCATATCTTGGTTTGGGGTTGAATTTAGAGTTTAGAATGTAGAATTTAGAGTTTTGAGCTTAGAACTAAGAGTTCAGAATATAGAGTTTAGAGCTTTGAATTTAGATTTTAGAATTAAGAACTTAGAGTTTAGAAGATTATAAAAGTTCTTCTATCTTCTTAGCTATATTCTCAATACTCTCCGTAGGCTCGAAACGCTCTACTACCATTCCATATTTATTGACAAGGAATTTAGTGAAGTTCCATTTGATATCTGCCTTCTCCTTATAATCTGGATCTTCCTTTGAGAGCATATCATCAAGAACTTTGGTCAACGGATGACTCTCATCCCATCCTGCAAATCCTTTCTGCGAGGTAAGGAACTTATAGAGAGGATCTGCATCAGAGCCGTTCACCTTTATCTTCTTAAAGCGTGGGAACTCTGTGCCGTAGTTCAGTTTGCAAAACTCATGGATAGACTCATCTGTGCCTGGAGCCTGCTGTCCGAACTGGTTGCATGGAAAATCGAGTATCTCAAATCCCTGACTATGATATTTCTCGTAAAGTTTCTCTAACTCCTCATACTGTGGTGTGAACCCACATTTTGTGGCTGTGTTGACAATCAGTAATACTTCGTTGGCATACTCCTTAAGGGCTACCATTTTTCCTTTTCTGTCTTTTACCGAAAAGTCAAATACTGTATTCATTTTCTTTTCCTGTTTATTTTGGGGTTTAATGATTCTTATTTTGCCCATCTCACCATGTTCTCTCTTGTCGCAAAGTAATGCGAGTAGGCATAAGCGATTGCAAAATTAATCATTTAAATCGTAAACTTATTACACAAAGTCTATTATTTGCGATTTTTTACAAACCGAAGTCGCGTGTTGCAGCCGTTTTCTCTACTTTATTTTCTATATCATCTGGCAAGTTGCAGAAGAAATCTATCTTGCCGCCAAGCTTCTGCTCCAGCTCATCAATAGAGATTGCATAACCTTTTAGTGCATCGTCTCCATGATATTCATTCTTATGTTCAAACCAGAAAGCAACACCCGAATACAAGTTCTGACTTGTACGCTTCCATACTACCGCCGCATAAAAATATTTCGGAACAATTACTTTATTGTCAATGCGTTTTAGTATCTGATCTTCTTTATCTATAGTTCCACCCTTACATACAAATAAGGTATCATTGGCACCAAACTTATTACTAAGCGTGAAATTGTGAACAAAATTCTCCATTGTCAGCCATAAGCCTTTATATTGATGTTCCCTGGAACTTCCATTAAACACGCTGTATTGTGGCTGCATATTGGTAAGATAGAAGGTCTGTTTGTTAATCTCGCCTACCGCAGAATTCGATGCTTTGTTGTACGTGCGATCGTTAGAGTTGCACAGATGACCATGGTCAAAACCTGAACCATATAAATAATCTTTTATGTTACCATTCTCTGACCTATAATAATAATCAGACAAAGACAGATTGGTTGTATCAAAGAAATACATAGCCGACATATCTGTTTGAGACAATTTGCCATCACCGCTCCATCTCTTACCATTACCTTTTATATTTGTATTAGTAAGCGCATAGCATGTCCAACGGTTTGCTTTCAAGTCTCTGTCCCACTCCACGCAGTAGTTAACACCGTCTTTATCAAAGGTTTTGTCGCTTGTGCGATATACAACAAACCTGCTGTTTCCTCCTTGCAGATGTGGCACTTCTATACGTGTTGCAGCAGCATCGGTATAGGATGTATTCATGTTAACATTAACTTGATTATCACCGCCCTTACCTCCTTCTCCATTATCATCGCTGCCACATGCAGCAATAACTGAAGCAAAGGCAAATGCCATTGCGGAATATTTAAAAAAAGATTTTTTCATAGTTGTAACTTTTGATATAATAAAAGTGTGTTCATGCGCATATGCAACTACGCTTGAACACACTTAATTCATCCTTAATAATTATATATAGAATATATATTATTTGCGGGCTTTTCCATAGCGGCTCATGAACTTGTCTACGCGACCTGCTGTGTCAACGAGCTTGCTCTTACCTGTATAGAATGGGTGAGATGTACTTGAAATTTCGACCTTAACCACTGGATAAGTTTCGCCTTCAAATTCTACTGTCTCTGTTGTCTTGCATGTAGAACGTGTAA
>CAVKAH010000069.1:0-11694 GCA_963654095.1 Oscillospiraceae bacterium | reverse complement strand
AGTCTGATGAACTATTGTATATCTCTACAACTATTTTTGCCATTTCACCAGCTCTTAATGACATATCACCTTCACTATTGACAAAGCGAACACTGCGCAATTCCAACGTTGGTGCAGTTGCAGCAAGATTATCTATATGTATAGTGTTTCGACTATCTGCAGTTACGCCGCTTTCAGATTTAGTTGAGCCTAAAATGTCGCTTCCATTAAAATCAATAACATCGTCTCCTTTGTTTTCTGAATCAAAACCGCTATCGGGAACTTTATAACTTACATTATCATTGTTGTTATTCCCTTCATCATAAGCACTATGGCTTTGTATCTGACGCTGCCTCTTATACTCTTCATATTTCCGTTGATCTGCCTTGTCTGCAGCATTACCAATAGCTGCACCTGCAATAGCTCCACCAGCTAATCCTACTATCGTTCCGAGGTCACTACCTCTTGGTCCTCCGCTTATTCCTCCTATTGCAGAACCAAGAATACTACCAATCTGCGCTCCCATAAATACGCCTGTCGACGTATTATCGTTACCGACGCCACAACTAGACAATAATATTGCAGTGCTCAATGTTACTGTAGATATTTTCTTCATAATCCTATTTTCTGTATTTATGTTCTTATATGCAAAAGTAGAATTATATTTTACATTCACCAAATATTATAAACAAATAAAACATTTTTAAGGCATTATGTATAAATGACATATACATTTTTCTTTCTAATTATAATTTAATAACGTTATTGCCTTTCTTATATAAAACAAAAACTTGTACTTTTGCAAATAACTATTATAACTCTGACTAATACGAGTTGTATATAATAAACGATAAATGAAGTATTACTAAAACTCTAGAAAGGAACAAGAAGATGAAAAAAATTATTCTTTCTGCCATTGTAATGGCAACTCTTAGTTTTAATACTGTAAGCGCACAGACTGTAACACAGCAGACATGCGATGTCAAAACTCAGTGTGATAAAGCAAAGAAGGAATGCAAAAAAGCAAACAAGTGCTGCAAGGCTAAAGTTGACGCAGCTACTGCCGCTACCGCTCAGACTGCCACTAAGACTGCGAACTGCTGCAAGAAGAAAGCCGCAAAGGCTGCCGATTGCTGCAAGTCTGACGCTAAGAAGGCTTGCAAAAATGCAAAGAAAGAGTGCAAGGATGCTGCTAAGAAAGAATGTGCTAAGTGTGTTACTGCTGTAACAAAGTAAAAAAGCACACAAGCCAACTTACTAAATTGTCATAAAAGACAATACAAATAATTATTATAAAAGGCTGTATGAGAATGTTCCATACAGCCTTTTTAATAACCACATTTTATTTTCCTTATTTTTATGAGTATCTCAGGATTTGTCCTGGCTTTACTCTCATATTCTTTGTTATATGATTTAGCTTACAAATCTGGTCGATTGTCGTTCCTCTCTTGCGAGCAATGCTTGAAAGAGTCTCACCTTTTATTACCTTGTGATAGCGTACATCACCACCATCTGCATTGTTTCCGATATTTTCATTATCGACAGAAGCTAAATCGCTATTATCCTTGCCACGAACTCTTGTCGCTGCAAGAGACTCCTTATTATATGTATCTCTGCGGAAGAAATACGTATCTCCTGTTACATCTTGGTTCTTAAAGTCGAACATAAGTGCAGGATTTAATGCCACACCACACAGACGTGTCTCGAAATGAAGGTGTGAACCTGTGCTTCGTCCTGTATTACCGCCTAGTCCGATAGGGTCGCCAGCATGAACAGTCTCGTTCTCTCCGACAAGATGCTTTGACATATGTCCATAAATAGTTTCCAATCCGTTATGGTGGCGGATAACTACATAGTTACCATATCCGTTTGCTTCATATTTTACGATACGAACTTTTCCGTCGAAAGCCGCACGGATAGTATCGCCAATGTATACCTTTATATCAAGTCCCTTGTGCATACGTCCCCAACGACTACCGAAGTTTGACGTGATGATACGACTTGTTGTCGGCATACAGAAATGACGCAGATTTATGCTAAATGAATCTGGAAGCTCTGTTGCACGGTGTGCATAACGGTTATTCCAATCCTTATAAAGTTGTCCTGAAGGGGCTACAGCCTGCTCACGCTGTACCAAACTGCGTAGAGCCAATGTATCAACGGCTTTTAACTTCTTGTCTACTGGAGCCTGGCGTGCCAATAGGTCCTGGGCTGCTACTGGTAACGTTGCCAATGCCATAAATGCCGTTATCGCTAGTGTCTTAATTGTCTTTCTTAATTGCATAATAATTAATCAATAAAGGGATGCTTGCATAATTCCATTGCGCTGCATCATTCGTTTAAGGTTAATCATCATGAAGGATATACAAACAGGATATTCATCATGATGATTACAAAATCGATGCAAATATAGTAAAAATATTTGAAAGTTGCTCTCCGCTTAACAGTTTTTAGTGTAGCTTTAACACATCGGCATAGCCCAAAATCTCTTAAAAAAGAGTATTAAACGACATTCTTCAACTCCCCCAAATTAAATTTTTATGATATTGCAGACCAGTTTACATTCGTCTTTCTTAGTGCATCGAGGCGTTGCCAAAGCATGGCATTCTCAGTCTTGTTACAGTTGGGATCGGAGTCTATTATCTTTTGAGCCTCATCCCTTGCCATCTGAACTATCTGACCGTCTCTTGCTATGTCGGCTATCTTCAGGTCGAAAGCCATACCACTCTGCTGCGTACCCTCAAGATCGCCCGGCCCACGGAGCTTTAAGTCGGCTTCGGCAATCTGAAATCCATCGTTTGTGTCGCACATTATATCTATGCGTTTACGGGTTTCTGTTGACAACTGGGGCTTACTAACAAGGATGCAATACGACTGACTGGCACCACGTCCCACTCGTCCTCTCAATTGATGAAGTTGCGAGAGCCCGAAGCGTTCGGCATTTAGTATAACCATTACTGAAGCGTTTGGTACATTCACGCCAACTTCTATTACGGTAGTTGCAACAAGGATTTGAGTATCTCCCTTAACGAATTTTTGCATTTCTTCTTCCTTCTCGGCAGCTTTCATCCTACCATGTACCTTACTTAAACGGAACTCCGGAAAGACTTCTTTTAGTGTTTCAAAACCTTCTTCAAGGTTCTGCAAGTCAAGTTTTTCACTCTCTTTTATCAAGGGGAACACGATATACACCTGTCTGCCAGCCTTTATCTGTTGACGTATGCCGTTGTAAAGACTTGTTGTCTGCGTGTTATATTTATGTAGGGTAACTACAGGCTTACGTCCTGGCGGCAACTGATCTATCACACTTACATCAAGATCGCCATAGATGGTCATGGCGAGAGTTCGAGGTATTGGCGTTGCCGTCATAACAAGAACATGAGGAGGGTTCTGGCTCTTACTCCAGAGTTTAGCTCTCTGTGCCACACCGAAACGATGTTGCTCATCCACAACGACGAGTCCCAATCGCTGAAACTGCACAGTATCTTCTATCACAGCATGTGTTCCTACTAAGATATCCACACTTCCATCCAGCAAACCATTAAGCACTTCCTTGCGTTTCTTTCCTTTTACGATTCCCGTGAGCAGTTCCACACGAATGTCCATATTACTAAGAAACTCCTTTATTGTAGCGAGGTGTTGTTCTGCAAGTATCTCTGTAGGTGCCATTATGCACGCTTGATAATTGTTATCAAGGGCAATAAGCATTGTCATCAATGCCACGAGAGTCTTTCCGCTACCCACATCGCCCTGAAGCAAGCGGTTCATCTGTCTGCCACTACCAAGGTCCTGACGTATCTCCTTTATCACTCGCTTTTGTGCATCGGTAAGCGGGAAGGGGAGACAGTTACGATAGAACCCATTAAAAATATCACCTATATGCTGGAACACATAGCCTTTGTATTTTCGTCTTTGGTCGGAGGCATACCTTAATATATTAAGTTGCACATAGAAGAGTTCTTCAAATTTAAGTCTGAAACGTGCATTGCGCAAGTCATCTGCATTTTTCGGATAGTGAACATTGCGCATTGCCGTATCTCTAGACACAAGACGGAGTCTGTTAGCTATAAATGGCGGTAAAGTTTCCCGTAAAGGCTGACTCATCTTCTCAAGCATACTTTTGGTTATCTTCTCTATTGAGCGAGAGGTAAGCCCTGCTTTTTTCATCTTTTCTGTAGTACTATAGTATGGCTGCAAGCCCATCTCGGATAACAGCAAGTCTTCTGCCTTGTCTATGTCGGGATGTGCAAACTGATATCTTCCTCCATATATTGAAGGCTTGCCGAACACTATATATTCAACACCTTCTTTATATTGTCCCGAAACATATTTCGTTCCAGAAAACCATACAAGGTCTACCACTCCTGTGCCATCTGAGAAATGTGCCACAAGACGTTTCTTACGTGCTGTTGTAGCAAACTCCTCAAAACTAAGTATGCGCCCCCTTATCTGAACAAAGGGCATATCGCTCCGCAGCTCGTCTATATGGTACAATCTACTTCTGTCTACATACTTATAAGGATAATACTCCAACAAGTCGGATATCTTTGCGATACCCAATTCTTTCTGGAGTAAGTCTTTCTTTCTCGGTCCTACCCCAGCCAAATATTGTATGTCTTGGTCTAAGATATCAAACATTCTTTACTATAGCCTCCGCTATAATGAGATCAAAAGGAGTTGTTATTTTTATATTCTCAGAATTGCCTTCCACAAGAGCTACTTTGTGTAAACAATGTTCTACTACAGAGGCATCGTCGGTAAATTCTACCATATACTCCTGTCTATATGCTTCCTTCAGCACCTTTACGCTGAACGCTTGCGGAGTCTGCACTATCCGATAGTCGCTCCGCTGTACGGTCTCCGAAAGAGTTTCTCCATCATGTGAGGACATAGCCTTGTTTTCCTCCCCACACATACCTTTCGGATTTTCCACCTTATATATTCTGCGCAAAGTATCTACGACAGGTACGACAGGTACTGCCGCCCCTGTCTTCGCAGCCTCTTTCATTACACGAGATATAGTGTCTTCCGATGGAAAAGGTCGCACTCCGTCATGCACTGCCACTACTCCTGCATCACCGTCGGGTATCATATCGAGTCCGTTTTTGACGGAATGAAAACGTGTTTCTCCGCCATCAGCTATCATTAAAGGTACGTCAAAAGAATATTCCTCGCACAGCTTCTTCCAGTATTCTTGCTGAGATTTAGGTAATACGAGGATTATCTTCATCTCATTATTGTAGTTGCGGAAAGCCTTTATCGTACGCATCAAGACGGGGAGTCCACACACTGGCAAAAACTGCTTAGGCACGTCTCCTCCCATACGTACGCCTTTCCCTCCTGCCACAATTATTACATATTGTGTATTTTCCATATTCTTATTTTATATGTCTATATGTCTGCACGGAAACAAAATGCGCAAAACATATCATATCTCCATACACAAAGGTTGCCATCTATTATGACTCTTCTGTATTATACTTATTTCTCCATCAAATGCAGATACATCATTCCTTCTGCCACGGCATGCGAGGTCTGCTCCGTAGTGAGCATTGAAAGGAGGGTGTAGGCATAAGGGAGGGTGGCAGCAGGACCTTCGCCTGTTACGACATTACCATCTACGGTGCATAATTCATGTGTATATTGTGCTCCTTCAAGATATTTCTCGAATCCAGGATAGCAGGTAGCACGCTTACCTTTTACGATACCAAGACTGCCAAGTACCATCGGAGCTGCACAGATGGCTGCCACGAGCTTTCCGCTTTCATACTGGCGCAGTAATGCTTTGCGCACTCCCTCGTGTTCATTCAGGTTTGTTGCTCCTGGCAGTCCGCCTGGAAGCATCAACAAATCTGCGTCTTCAAAATCAGCATCCTCAAACTTTAAGTCGGCTTTCACCACTACGCCATGCGACATTTCTACATCTTCAGAGCCTGTAATGCTTACAGTCTTCACCTCTACTCCACCGCGGCGGAACACGTCAACGGGTATCAAACTCTCTATTTCTTCTGACCCGTTTGCAAGAAACATATATACTTTTGCCATAACTTTTTGTTGTTTTATTATTTCGTCAATAGAACGTTTATCCTTTTTTATATATCTCTGGAACACATCCGACGAGACCGTCTTCTCGTCTTCACGCCATATTTCGCTTTTCAATTTATATTCACGTGCCATCTAAATCCAGATTTTACAGAATTCAAAAGGACTACTATTAAAGCCCACCTTATATTGTTTTTCAATGCAAATATATAGTTTTTCTCTGACGTTCTACTTTATTTCGGGCATTAAATAAAGAAAAACTGTCCAATATTGTATAGTTCTCGGATTTTTTAAAAGCGAAAACTATAAAAAAAGAGAGCTACATCATTTGCGTAACTCTCTGATTATTATGTGGTACCACCAGGAATCGAACCGGGGACACAAGGATTTTCAGTCCTTTGCTCTACCAACTGAGCTATGGCACCAATAAATTTGCTTTTACAATGATTTCTCATTTGCGGGTGCAAAGGTATTGATTTTTTTTGTAACGACAAATCTTTTACATCAAAAATTTCTTGTTTCTGAAATTTTGGTGTAACTTTGCAATCGCAAAATCACCCGGGATTTAGCGCAGCTGGTAGCGCACGTCGTTCGGGACGACGGGGTCGCTGGTTCGAATCCAGTAGTCCCGACTGTGATAACCAAGATATTGTTCATTCAATGTCTTGGTTTTTTGTTATAACGCAGCGTTGCTGTTTTATGAAATCCATATTCTTGTTGTAAGTTACCCATACTCTTACGCCTCGTAAGGTGTATTCTTATACATCGTCAACTATATCCTTACGCCTCGCAAAGTCCGTCAATAAATTATACGAACCATACTCATGGCAGCGGGCAACCCTTGGGTGCGGACACAAAAAAAAGGAGTACCGCTGTACTCCAACCTTGTTAACCTTAAATCTAATACTATGAAAAACACGTTGCAAAGGTATGACTATTATCATACAAATGCAAGTGTTTTTCACAAAAAGATTTCTTTTTATTTACTTTCTTGACATTAATCAACCACAAAGATGTTGTTTTCCAGCATCACATAATGTTTTGGTTATGAATTATATAGAGCAGCAAAACATCTGTATACCCCCTATATAAAGCTATTCAACCTTATTCCTCCATGATTACACCTTCCTGCTTCATTCCGTCCATCATAATTTTCAACGGAGTGTTAAATCTTACATGGCGCACATGAAGTGTCTCTTCGACAGCAGGCAAAGCATCCAGTATTTCTTTTTTAAAGAAGCCCATGCCCTTGTTTTCATCAATAGTAAAATACCCAACCCCGAAACTTGTGAGGTTCTGGAAGAAGTGTGTGCCCTGACTGGGGTCTACGCTGTAGTTCTTCAGAGTAGTCTCCACGATAACTTTTGCTGCACTTATGTGTGGCCATTTTACAGGCACACCGAGCCAAGGGTCGCTCGAACCCCATCTTCCAGGCCCTATTAGCACATACCCTTTACCATCTGCAAGGAATTTTCTGTTTATGTGTTCTATCTCGTCGGCTATAGCAGAGTTGTTGGCTGCCGTATACTCATCATCTGTCTTTATGTACACTACATCGACAACATCGTTGCCTACACCATGTCCAAGAGTATTATTAGAGCGAAGCAAACATTTGTCGTCGGGGATAGAAGATATATCTTCGTCGAGCACTTGCTTACTATCCACGATTGGTCTAATCTGTAGAAGGTAGAACTCTCCCGTCTTGTCGTTGTTCAGAGTGCAGGCAAATTCTATCTCTACAGGCCTTTTCATGCTGTCGGCACCATGCTTCATAGACAGCCTCAACAGTTCGGGAAGAGGGAATACTCCGTGGCGTAACACACCGCAGAAACTAATAATTTTTCTTCCGCCATCATACATTCCTTCACGGATAATCTGATCATAAGGGTCATAGGTTGACGCAATAAAATTAAGAGAGCCGTCTTTTTCAGCGTCTTTCACCTTTAGTTTCACTATGTTAAAGCCGTCGTCAACTTTGAAATCCACACCGACATGCTTCGTATCAAGGGCATAAAACTTTGTTTGCGTCTGTCGTAAAGCAAGTTCCATATCACTTGTCTGCAGCACTTGGTCGGGATGGAACGGACTGACACGCAGCGTCTGTCCACCATCAACGATATATTTTCCCAGTCCAAGGGCAAGGCTCGCAATGCCCTCATCCGATTTTTCGTACCCTATAGGATAGTAGTTTATCGACCGCAGCACTCCACTGAAATTGGGATAGAAATAGTCGCCATATTGTTTACCAACCACTTCCTGAAGGATTACAGCCATCTTCTCCTGGTCTATCACGTTGCTTGTGGCAGTCATGTAGGCTTTTGAGTCTTTATAATATACCGAAGCATACACACTTTTTATTGCAGCGGCAAGCATACGCAGCATTTCCTGCTTGTCGTCGAGATACGGAATCATATATGTGGAATATATTCCAGCAAACGGCTGATAATGGGAATCTTCCAGCAGACTACTTGAACGAATGGCGATAGGATGATTTATGGCGTCGAAGAACGTCATGAAATCGTCGATAAACTGGTCGGGCAATTGTGCCTTTAAGAACGCGTTAAGTATCTCTTCGTCGGGGGCATCGCTAAGGGCAAGTTGATAGAGGTTATTGTTATCCATAAACTGGTCGAACACGTCGGTGCATAGTACCACCGTCTTCGGAATAGACACCTTTACCCCGTCAAAGCTATTAAACTCAGGGTTAGACTTAATGATATGGTCAAGAAAAGCCAGACCTCTACCCTTTCCACCTAGCGAACCTTCACCGATACGGGCAAAGTGGCTATATGCATCAAACTGGTCTCGACGGAAAACTGCCACAGTTCCTAAATTCTTCATATGGCGGTATTGCACTATAGCATCGAATATTATTTGCCTATGTGCATCTACGTCCTTTAGTTTCTCCAAGGTTACGGTTTTCAAGAACTCCGAAACTGGGAAGATAGCTCTTGCACACAACCATCTACTCATGTGGTTTCTTGATATATGATACAGCATGGAGTCGTTGGGAATACTGAAGATATTGTCTTGCAACTCCTTAAGGTTGTGTATCCTCTTTATTTCCTCGTGTGTTTTAGGGTCGCGGAACACGAAATCACCAAAGCCCATATGGTTTGCCATAAGGTTACGTAGGTCGATATTCATCTTCTTTGAATTCTTGTCGATAAAGCGCAGACCTGCATCTTCGGCTTTTTGTTTATTTTGCAACTCACTGCTTTCCAATATAACAGGTAGGAACGGACTATTACTTCTTATCTCCTTCAATAGCTTCAATCCTGCTTCTGAGTCGTTTTTTCCTTCTTTGGGAAAGCTACAGTCGCTAATAACGCCAAGAATATTATCGGGAAAACGCAAGTAATACCCCATTGCCTCCTCGTAGTTTCGGGCAAGAACGACCTTTGGTCTTCCTCTCATTCGTAATGTTGCAGAGTGTGGATTTAGAGCTTCCGTAGCAAAGCGTTGGCTTTGAGCAAGAATATAACTATAAAGATTGGGAAGTATAGAAGAATAGAAACGTATACTGTCCTCCACCAAAAGGATCATTTGCACTCCAGCTTCGTCTATGTCGTGCTCAAGATTCATCTTGTCTTCTATAAGTTTAATGATAGACAAGATAAGGTTTGTGTTTCCAAGCCAACAGAATACATATTCAAAGATAGACAAGTCTTCGTTCTCCATCCTTCTTGTTATACCATGCGAGAATGGTGTAAGCACAACGCATGGGATATCGGGGAATTCCTGTTTGACAGCCCTTGCCACGGTGAAAGCATCATTGTCGGCATTACCTGGCATACATATCACGAGATCGATGCTCGTGGTGGACAGCACCTCGGATGCTTCTACCATTGTACTAACTTGTGTAAAGGTAGGAGGGTAACGCAGCCCAAGTTCGGTATATTCATTAAAGATTTTCTCGTCCACACGTCCGTCATCCTCAAGCATAAATGCGTCGTAAGGGTTAGCAATAATCAGTACGTTGAATATACGGTGTGTCATAAGGTTCTTAAATGACACGTCTTTCAGGTAGAATTTATTCCATTGCTGTGGAGTTTGCTCGTTCATAGGTCGTCGCTTGTTAGTTGTTCTATCTTGCAAAGATAGTGCATTTTTTTAAATGGCGGGGTCTAAAAATTACCTTTGATGTATTTTTGAATTTTATTCGAGCAGATTTTTCTTGCTTTAATTTATTTTCTTTATCTTTGTCAAATAATTTTAGCTATAAATCTATGTATGGATTAAGATTGGCTCTATGGACTTACCTACCTCTTCGATATAACCGAATACTCAGAGTAGTCATAGCTGTCACCTCAAGAAAACAACAATCAAAATAATACAAAAATGAAAAAACTATTATCCATCGCCGTAGTCCTCTTGTGCATTGCGCTTAGTGCCTCAGCCCAGGACTACCCCTACGACAATCTCTACACTAACCTCCCGTTCAAGATGACAAAGGTTACCCGTCCGTCGTTCCCCGACAAAACAGTCAATATTAAAGACTTCGGCGCAAAGGGCAACGGAACTACTCTTTGCACAGAGGCAATACAGAAAGCCATTGACCTGACTGCTAAAAAAGGTGGCGGCAAAGTTGTCGTGCCGCAAGGTGTATGGTTCACAGGACCTATTGAACTGCGCAGCAACATCAACTTGCATCTTGAAAAAGGTGCTATCATACTTTTCTCTCCAGACCCCGACCTCTACCCTATTGTTAACTCGGTGTTTGAAGGTCTTGACACTCGCCGCTGCAAATCGCCAATCTCTGGATATAACCTGAAGAACGTGGCTATAACTGGTGATGGCGTGATTGACGGAAACGGACAATTTTGGCGTCCGCTAAAGCGAAGTAAGGTTACTGAAAGTTATTGGAAAGAGACTATATCTAAAGGAGGTGCATACATAAACAAGGATTTCTGGATTCCTACGGAGGGTGCAAGGAAAGGTTATATGATGGCAGACATGAACGTGCCTACTGGAAATCTTACCGACGCGCAGTGGGACAGCATAAAAGTGTTCTTGCGCCCCGTAATGGTAAATATCGTAAAGAGCAAGAACGTATGGCTGAACGGCGTAATCTTCCAAAACTCTCCTGCATGGAACCTCCATCCATTGATGTGCGAAAATGTACTCATAGAGAACGTGGAAGTAAGAAACCCAAGCTTTGCACAGAATGGAGATGGAATTGACTTGGAGTCATGTAAGAACGCCCTTATCGTAAACTCTCGCTTTGACGTAGGTGACGACGGCATCTGCATAAAGAGCGGTAAAGACGAAGACGGAAGAAAGCGCGGCGTGCCTTGCGAAAGTGTTATCGTTGATGGCTGCACAGTATTTAAAGGGCATGGCGGATTTGTAGTTGGTTCTGAAATGAGCGGTGGTGTAAAGAACATCAGCGTTAGCAACTGTCAGTTCCTTGGTACGGATGTAGGCCTGCGTTTCAAGAGCAAACGTGGCAGAGGAGGTGTTGTTGAGAACATCTGGATAAAGAACATTTCTATGTTTGACATACCTACAGAGGCTGTTATCTTCAATCTCTATTACGGCGGACTCTCTGCTGCCGAAGCTAAAGCTGCTGGCAAGAACCAGACAGAAGAGGTTAAACCAGAACCTGTAAGTGAGACCACACCTTGCTTCCGCAATATCTACATAGAGGATGTGGTATGCAGAAACGAAAAC
>CAVKAH010000068.1:1203-11702 GCA_963654095.1 Oscillospiraceae bacterium | reverse complement strand
CAACCCTTATCGAGAGTTGCATCTTCTCCCTGTCAAAGGACGTCATCTCTATCTCATCCACCTGCAATGTCTTTGCTTTTAGTGGCACATCATGCCCTTTGCGCATCAGTTTATATGCCCTATGCCCATTTATCTTGCATGCCGAATAGGCTGGAGGTACCTGTTGTATCTCACCGATAAACTTGGGTAAGGTTGCCTTTATCAGCTCTTTCGTAATATGAGCAGTAGGATAAGTATAGTCTACAGTGTGCTCTTTGTCGAAGCTAGGTGTAGTGGCACCGAGTTGCAATGTGGCAGTATACTCCTTTGTATGCCCCTGCAACTCATCAATGCGCTTGGTAGCTTTGCCCGTGCAGAGTATTAGTACACCTGTAGCAAGTGGGTCGAGAGTGCCAGCATGACCTGTCTTTACCCTCTTCACACCTAGTTTATTGGATATCAGGAAGCGGATATGTGCCAATGCGCCGAAGCTCGACATACGGTACGGCTTGTCTATGCATATTATCTCGCCTTCGTTGAAATTCATTGCCTTATCTGTTGTTACCTTTTATATTATTATGCCTATACCTTTATTATAAGGAGAAGAACATCGTGAGCACTCCTACGAGTGCGCAATAGATAGCGAAGTATATCAGTTTGCCTTTCTTTACGATGTTTATCATCCACTTACAAGCCACACATCCCGATACGAAAGCTGCCACAAAGCCTACTACGAGTGGCAATGTGTCTATACCTGCTGACACTGCTTCACCTTTCATGGCTTTGAGAACATCGAGTAATGCCTCACCGAGGATAGGAGGTATGACCATCAAGAACGAGAACTGCGCCAGTTTCTCCTTCTTGTTACCAAGCAGAAGTCCTGTTGCTATGGTACTTCCCGAGCGAGACAAGCCTGGCATTACTGCACATGCCTGTGCCAAACCAATAATGAAAGCATCAAGCAAACTTATCTTTTCTTTCTGTCGTGGCTTAGCATAATAAGAGAAAGCGAGTAAGACTGATGTAAGTACGAGCATTGCTCCTACTATCATAAGTCCTGATCCGAAGATATCCTCTACCTTATCTTTGAAGAACACACCAACGATGCCTACTGGTATCATTGATATTACGATATTAAAGAAATACTTTGTTTCATCGTTCATCTGGAACTTAAACAATCCTTTGAATATCCAATCTATCTCCTTCCAAAGCACTACGAGAGTACTCAATACCGTTGCCACATGCACCATGATAGTGAATGTGAGGTTCTCCTCACCCTCTATTCCAAAAAGCGCAGAGCATATAGTGAGGTGTCCACTACTACTTACAGGCAGATATTCCGTAAGTCCTTGTATCAATCCAAGGACTAGTGCTTGTATACAATCCATCTTTATTCTTTTTTACAACAGTTTTACTATTCAGCCTCCCTTTCTGCCTTTACAGAAGTTGCCGTTTCATTATCCTTTGGCTTTACTACGATAGCACCTATCATCGATACAAAGCCGATGAAACATACTACTGGAGCAACCTTCACACGCATAGTGCTGAATATCTCCGCATTGAAATGGTGTTCATCCGAACCGCCACCGCTCATCAATATAAACCCTACTATAACGATAAGCATACTTACAGCCATCATTATGAAGTTTATGCGACCGAATGCAAAATTTCTTTTATCCATATTTGTCTATATTAATACTCTTTTTAGGTTTTACTTTTATATCTTATACAAGTCTCCAGCCTTCATCTTCAAGAACTTGTTTACTGATAGCCATGCACAGAAAAGCGTTATCAGTAGTCCGAAGAGCAGTACAGCCACGCCCGTTATTGTCATCACCTGCCATGTAAGCACCACCACGACGTCGGGTTCATAGACATACAAAGCATATATTCCTCCTGCCAATATACCATCGGCAATTACTGCCGCAAGGAGACCGAGTCCTACGGCATTACTTAGGAAAGGCTTACGTATAAAGCCCCACGAAGCACCTACAAGTTTCATGGTATGTATAGAGAAACGTCGTGCATACATACCAAGGCGAACGGTATTGTTTATCAACGAGAAGGACACGAAAGTGAGCAATACGGCAAGTATCAGCAATACGAAGTTTATGCGCTGCATATTATAATTCACGCTATCCATCAAGTCCTGCGGATACGTAACATCCGTTACTTTTCGGTTTGCCTTTAGGCTTTTCGATATCCATTTCAGGGAGTCAGAATTGGCATACTGTGCCTTTAGCTGCACTTCCATAGAGCCAACGAAAGGGTTAGTGCCTATAAACTCGCTCGGATCGGTACCCATAGCTGCCGTTTGTTCCTTTAATACTTGTTCCTTACTGATATAGTTCACCTTATTAATATAAGGCTGTTTGTGTAAGTCTGCCGACAACTGCTTTGCCTCAGGATTAGACATATCATCGCTGAGTATCAACGTTACGGTAAGGTTCTCCTTTACATACGCTGAAAGGTTCTGCGCTGTGAGCACAGAAAGCACAACCATACCTAAAAGAATTAGCACCAAAGCCGTGCTTATACATAGAGTAACAGCCTGCAACCCATAGTGGCTGCCGGTCTTAGATTTTTTCTTTGTCATTTTGCAAAATGGTTATATAACCTTGAATTCCGTGCAAAGATAATCTAAAAAATCGATTAAGCGAGAGAAATCTATATTTATTTTCATTTCCGAGATACAACTTATCTTATTTTAATCCCTATGTTTTCGTTCCGTAAAGATATAGATAACGCATGGTTAAGTATATCCTAACGAGTGCTAAACTATACCCTGACAGAAACGAAATGTATAGCTACTGCATGCGACAACCTATTATTATCAACTCCTAAATTATTGTTTTTACCCTCTACCATGCTTAATTCTTAATTAAATATATTACTTTTGCCACGATATGAGTACAATAATTTATCCATCACCGATATTCGGACCAGTACACAGTCGTAGACTGGGTATTTCTTTGGGAATAAACCTACAACCTGCCGACGGTAAGATTTGCACCTTCGACTGCATATATTGCGAGTGCGGATTTAATGCCGACCACCGCCCCACCCTGCCTCGTCCTACACGAGAAGAGGTCGCCAAGGCTCTTGAAGCTAAGCTGAAAGACATGGCGGAGAATGGAACAAAGCCCGACGTGCTTACATTTGCGGGCAACGGAGAACCAACTGCGCACCCTCATTTTGCTGAGATTATAGACGACACGATTATGCTGAGAGACAAGTATTGTCCCAGCGCAAAGGTGTCTGTATTAAGCAACTCCACCATGCTCCACCGCAAGCAGGTGCACGAAGCACTGATGCGAGTGGACAACAACATACTAAAACTCGACACCGTAGACGCCACTTATATCAACAAAGTGGACCGTCCGCAGCAGCCTTCGTATAACGTGGAGGAAATCATCGATAGTCTTAAAGCGTTCAATGGACACGTAGTTATCCAAACGATGTTTATGAAAGGACTATCAGAAGGTGTGGACATAAACAACGTGAAAGAGGAATATATCAAGCCTTGGCTCGATACATTAAAAGAGATAAAACCTATGGAAGTGATGGTGTATACCATAGACAGAGAGACGCCCGACCATGACTTACTGAAGGCTACGCACGAGGAACTTGACAGCATAAGAGATAGGGTGATTGCCATGGGAATACCTTGTACGGCATCGTACTAACCACTTCTGATATGGTTAAAGCATGATTTCAAAGGGTTTAATATACAAAATGCAGGTTGGAAATTAAAGAACTCCCAACCTGCATTATATTTTTAGCCCTCTCAAAGAGAGGTTTCTCTTATTATTTCATATCAATATACGGTATCTTGTCCATATCGCCATAGTCAAGATTCTCACCGCCCATGCCCCATACGAACATATAATTGCTTGTGGCAGAAGCGCAGTGAACACTCCATTCTGGCGACATAACAGCCTGCTCATTGTGCAACCAAAGCACGCGGGTCTCCTGTGGCTCTCCCATAAAGTGGGCAATAGTGTTGCCTTCTGGTAGATTGAAATAGTAGTAAGCCTCAACACGACGACCATGCAAGTGTGCTGGCATGGTATTCCAAACAGAGCCCGGAGCAAGCTCCGTCAAGCCCATTTGCAACTGGCAAGGCCCACCTTTACCACCGTTTTTCTCGGAGAGAACGTTGTTTACAATAAGCTGATTGATAACGCGGTCGTTGCTTTCCTCCATCTTTCCCGCATGGAAACTATTAGAGTTTAAGCACTTTAGCTTCTTTGCACGTGCTGCATCATTGCAGACAATCATCTGTGTAGGATAAGCTTTGTGGGCAGTTGTTGAGTTGAGATAGAACTTTGCTGGGTTGGAAGCATCCTTGCTGGCAAAGGTAATATCCTTTGAGCCGCGACCTACATAGAGGGCATCCTTGAAGTGAAGTTCATATTCTTTGCCGTCTACAGTAACCACGCCGATACCTTTACTTGTATTTATGATACCAAGCTCACGGTTGTAACAGAAATAAGGAGCCTTCAATGGGTCGATAGCCTCTAGCTTTAACACAGTACCAACAGGCATTGCGCCACCAAAGACGAGGCGGTCATACATAGAGTAAGTGAAATGGATTTTGTTGGCTTCCATAACATTTTCCATCGTGAAAGCACTACGCAAGCGGTTAGTATCGTATGTCTTAACGTCTAACGGATTGCACGCTGTCTGAATTTTATAGTCGGTTTGCGCATTGGCACAAAGCGCAGTAGCGAGTGCTACTGATAACAATAGTTTCTTCATTATTACTATATTTATGATATTAATCCTTTTTTGCCATTCTGTCTTCCTTGACAATACGTCTGTTATTAATGAACATCATGCCAAGAGTTATTACTGCAAGCACTCCCATGCCGACATACTCGAGCTTAACACCACGGTATATGAGCCATCCGATGAGGGAAGAAGCAAAGTCGAGTGCACCGCCAGAGAAGCCCTCTGGTATTTCGGCAGCCTTGTCGCCTGTAGCCTCAAACACGTGTTGTGCAGCCATTGTGAAGTCTGGAGCCATATCGGTAACGAAATATAGTCCGACGATAAGAGCCACAAGTCCTACTACAAGGGTCTTCACCACATTACCTTTCGTAAACGGAAGTACCATTGGAAAGAGATAAAACATTCCTGCAAGCGATGCGAGAGGTAAGAACTGGTTGCCCGGCAAGAATACTGCAAGGGCAAGAATTACAGGGATAAGGATGATTGACACTACGAGTGTGGTTGGATGACCAATAACGAGAGCTGGGCTCATACCTATATGTACCTTCTTTCCGTTGAACTTTTTCTTTACCAACTCCTGTGTCTTTTCGGAGATTGGCTTTAAGCCTTCTATAAACAAAGAGGTGATTCGTGGGATGAGTTCCATAACGGCACCCATCGTAACGCCAAGGAACAGTATCTTCTTTATATCGAGTTGGGCTGCCCAACCGATAAGCATACCAACGATAACTCCAAGAACAAGCGGTTCGCCAAGTACGCCAAACTTCTTTTTTAGTCCCTCTGCATCGATATCGAGCTTAGAGAATCCTGGTATCAAACTAAGCAGTTTGTCCAGCACAATAGCTATGGGCATGAAGCTCTGGCAGAATGGTTGTGGTATGGAAATACCGTCAAGGTCATAATATTTCTGGAACTTTTCTGCCGTCAAGTCTGCGCACACCAATGTGATGATATAGCATACTATAGCAGCAAAATACCCCCATAGGAGGCTCTCGCCCATCACGAAATATGCTACGGCACCGATAAAGGCGAAATGCCAATAGTTCCAAAGGTCGATATTTACCGTGCGTGTGGTCTTAGTGATTAGCATTAAGAAGTTCACACCAAGGCATATAGGGATGATAAGTGCACCTACCGCCGTGTTGTAAGCTACGGCTGCCGCTGCGGGCCATCCCATGTCGAATACGTTAAGTTGTAAATGATATAAATCAGAAATACCCTTCAAAGGGTCATTGAAATTGGTGGTTAACAATGCCGTAACTACTCCTAAGCCCACGAAACCAACACCTACGAAGAGTCCCGACTTTAAGGCTTTTCCAAATTTCATCCCTATACATAGTCCGATAACTGTGAATATGATAGGCATCATCACACTTGCACCGAGACTGATAATGTAACTAAATACTTGTTCCATTTTACTTATTTTACGATATTATTCTATAGTTAGTAGATTACATAGTGGGGGCAAAGATAGCAATAATTATGATAATTGACAAATTTAATAGGCTTTTATGATACGCTTAGGATACCGTTACAAACTTACAATAAGTTTGAATTTGCCTCGTAGAGCTTACAAAAAACTTCCGTAAAACGGAGGATGCCGTCTTACGGAAGTTTTCTGTTAACCATGCAGCTATATTATCTGCACATCTTTATTGTCTTTGTTCCATCTGTTGTAATAACCTTGATGACGTTTACACTAGAGCCAAGAGGCAGAGAAACACTCTTCTCGCCATTGACAGGCACATCTGCAACGCACGTTCCGTCGGCAGCAAACACCTTAACACCCGTAACTGAGGAATCCATAACATTAAGGATGTTACCATTTACGCTATAACCTTTGGTTGCGCCAACTACAGAGATACCCGATGCGTTCTCATTATAAACCTTCACGTTGTCTATTGCGAGATGGTATGCCAACTTACCTTTGTACATCCATGCAAAGTAGACTGGCGTTTCAGAATCCGTAAAGCAATTGGTAATATTTATCTTCTTATGAACAGGTTTGCAGGTTTCGCCGTCTGCCAAATCTGTATCAAGATAACCATCAAACTCCTCTATCTGTGCCCAATCTTCACCATTGTAAGAATAGTTTAATGATGCTGCAGAAGACTTTCCGCCTGCTTCATAATCCATATCAAACTCGATATACGTCTTCTCACCCGTAGCTACATCACCACGTTTCATAGGAGGTGTGTCGAGAGTGGTATATACATTGGTATAGCCAGCCACTGATGAAGCTACCGAAGCATACTCTCCGCTAAAGCCTTCGCCACTTATTGGAAGCTCAAACCAATTATCAAAACGCCACAGATATTGGTCTTGCATCTTGCCATCTACCTTTTCTATCGTCCAGTTGCCTGGAGTTAGACCACCTGTAAAGTCCTCTGCGAAAGGCAATGAATATACAGGTTTTTCACCATGCGATATAGTCTCTGTTACAGGCAAAGATACTTCGCCATCCTCATAAACCACCTTTACGCTATAGTCATATAAGCCCTCAGGCTCGTTAGATGCCGTGAATGAGGTAGCTGTAGTTTCTGCCAATTTCTCGTTACCACGATACACACCATAGTTCTTTATTGCGTGTTCTGCATCCTTAGGAGCATTCCACGACATGACAACATCCTTGCCGTCGATTACTGCAGAGAAATCTAAAGCAGTAAGACGTGTACCTGCGGCTATCGTCATCTCTATAGGTTCTGATATTCCTTCTGGATATTCGTAGTTTGCGTATACGGAGTAAGAATATACGCCCTTAGGTTTTCCTGTCTGCTCAACCTCTGTATCTTCCATATAATCGGCAGCAAGAGCATTGTTGCAATATACGGTATAATATGTTGGCTTGCGGTCTCCCTCTGGAGCATCCCACGAGATAACAACATTATACTTACCGCTCTCGTCGTCCTTTGTTGCCGTTAGCTTCAAGTTTGTAGGAGAGTTTAACGTTGGTTCCTTTATTTCAACAGGCTGCTCCGCCTTTTCTGACGTTAGATTATATGTACTTGAAACAGCCTCTACTGCATACTTATGGTTTCCAGACTCTTTGTCTGAAAGGTCGGTGTATGAAAGTGCATACACATTCTCTGCGAGAAGTTCATCATCAAGATATACATTATAACTTTCTGTTGGTGCTGCATTCTTGTCCGACTCGTCTGCAAAGACACGCTTAGACAGCTTTACATCATCTATCGCCCATGCGAAATACAGTCCTGTTTCGGGATTATTCTCATCGCCTGTTGCATGGAACGCTACAATAGGTGCACCCTTGCTGGCATCGCCAAGGTAGAGATTTACATATTGGAAAGCGTCTTCGTCGGAAATATCTGTACGACCATCCCATAGCACATCCCATGTTGCGCCATTGTCATGGCTTACCTTTACATAATAATGATCTGGGAATTCTTCACTCTCAGCATAGGTCAAGATTTCTGGATTTATATAGGTATAGAAACTTAAATACTCTGCTCCCGGTGTTGCAGGAAGATACAACCACTCGTTCTGCCATGCCGATGAGCCATCCTCATGTGGAGTATTCATGTCGGGAAATACTAAGGCACTCTTCTCTCCACCATGAACAAACATGTTCTTACTTTCCTCATCAATACCGCCTTCCTCATCCATTTCGGCTGAAGGAAACTGGAACCATGTGTTCATATAGTAATCTGTATTCGTCGTTTTCACGCTCCAGCCCTCTGCAGGGAATGTTCCCTCAAAATCTTCACTTAAGAGTTCTTCTGTCGAAACTGGGTTTTCCCATTTAAGAACAACCTTATTATAATCAGCATCTGCCGACAGATTTACCGGTTTCAGCGGTGCCGTGGTTTGAGCACATATAGCCGAAGCTATCGCCCACATTGACATCAAGGCTACAGAACGCCCTGAAGCAACCTTCTTCAGTAAGTAAGATTTTTCCTTCATAAATATATTCTTTTTAGGTTATTGTATGTTTGCGGTGTGGCAAATATACGAAATAACCCTCTAAAATGCGGTTTTACGAATATTTTCGGTTACTATTTCACGAATTAGAAACAAAACGAGGTGTCATTTAGATATATTTCTCTTCTCTTTAGAAATATTCTGATATATAGAAGGTTTCATTCCTGCTATTTTTGTAAATACAGAAATGAAATTGGCTTGCGATTTATAACCAACGCTTTCTGATATTGCCTTTATGGTATAACCACCATAATGTTCAATATCAGATAGGCGGCGCATTGCCTCTTTTATACGATATTCATTAAGAAATGTACGGAAATTCTTGTCATAACCCTCGTTTATCGCTTCGGAAACATAACGGGAGTTGGTCCCAATAATGGAGGCAAGCGTTTCTATACTAAAGTCGCTCTGACAGAAAACATCTGTCGTTTCCATCACTTTCTCTATATTTGAGAGTATGGCATCGTGTTGTTCTTTGGAAAGAATCTTGCTGGACTCGGATGCAGATGCTTCTTTCGACTTAGCCCTAACAGTAGTTTTCTTTTCAGCGATATATCCTTGACTTCGCTCAAAAAGTTCACGATAGACAACGAATAACTGCTTCTTCTGCCTATAAACAACTATCAACATTACAACGAAAACAATAAAGGCAACGAACAAAGTTATAATCCAATTACGCTGCATAACTATGAGTCTGTCTCTGTCATTCTTCTCTTGAGTAAGTGCTTGTATGGCATTTTCGCTCTTTCTAGCCTCATATCTAAAGATGGTATTTCGGATTGTGCTGTATTCTGAATTATTATATATGGAGTCATACAAGTCAACATACTTTATCTTATACGCCATAGCTTCTGCCTTATTACCAATACTTTCGTATGTCTCTGAAAGGCTCCGCATGGTTTCTTCAAGTAGGTCTGCCTTATTCAATCTCTGGGCAAGCGTTTCGTTTTTGTGCAAATAAAATAGTGCAGAGTCTAACTTGCCTGCTTCCATATATATCTGTGCCAAGCACGAATTTGGGCTTTCAGAATATCTATCGCCTAGCTTCTTTGCATAGGAATACTCAAGTGCTTTATTGTAATAGCCTATGGATTGTGGAATATTTCTCTTATAATTGGCAACGATACCCTTACACATAAGCAGATTAAAGTCATAATCTTTAGTGTTTTCACGATTTTCTTGCAACATCTTCAGATACCTCTCTGCATCAGAAATATTGCCTGTAAAGCATGATGCTCCTACGAGATTATTAAGAACCTTGTTCTTTATTTTCCTATTTCCACCATTCTCTGCGAGTCGCAAAGCCTGCTTATAATAACGGATCCCCATACTGCAGTCATTATGCGAACTGTATATGTTTCCTATACCTATAAATATCTGTGCCGTGATGAAATCAAATGAATAAAGTTCACTTATCCTTAACCCCGCTAAATATTGATTTAAGGCTTCCGTATACTGTCTACTGGTATAATAGATATCCCCCAAATGAGAATAAACCTCTGCACATCTCTTCTTGCTTTCGGTATTCATATCATCTGAATATCTTGACACTATGACATTATAAAGCGTTAATGCCCTTGTCTTTTCTCCAGACTTCTCGTATTTCAACCCTGAAGAGTACAAGTTATTGATACTCTTTCCTGCAAGATTTGTGTAGTCATCTTTCTTGCAAGAATCTGCGTATGCTATCCCCGTAACCTGCATTACAAGGGGCAGGAACAATATAAAGAATATTTTTTTCAATATGAAAGCAATGAGTTTTTACTTTTTACGACGTCAAAGGTAACAAGATTTTATCTAACAAAAAAATATTAAAGCCATACAGTTGGGATATAGCTACATGCAAA
>CAVKAH010000068.1:0-1193 GCA_963654095.1 Oscillospiraceae bacterium | reverse complement strand
CGGCCTACTCCCCATAAAAACCATGCTATGAAAAAAATATTAGGTATGATTTACATCTTACTTATTATTCCAAGTTTTGTATTCTCAAGGAATGAAACAATAGAGTCGATTTCTTTGCCAGATGGGACTTGCTCCTTTATCTGGTTAATTGCATCAAACACACTTGTCTGTCCGTGGAACACAAGACGATAGGCATTTGCTATATGACCAACTACCTTATGATCTGTGCCAGAACTCTTCAACAATGACTCGTTTACGCCACCATAACGTACAGGGTTGTCTGTAGCAACGATAAACGGAGGAACATCCTTGCTGATGCGAACACCACCTGTTACCATAGAAGCACCACCTATACGCACATTAGCATTAACGATAACACCTGAAGAGAATATTACTGCGCTATGGACCTCACAATCGCCTGCAACCTTTGTACCATATCCGAAGGTGCAATAGTCGTCAACCTTCGTATCGTGAGAGATATGCACGCCCTCCATAAAGAAGTTGCGATTGCCTATACGAGTCTCCCCATCTTTGAATGTAGCACGGTTGATAACAACGTTTTCACGGAAGATATTCTCATCACCAATTACAAGCGTGGTCTCGTCTCCCTTGAAATTAAAGTCTTGTGGCTCCGCTCCAAGCACGGTATTCTGATATATCTTATTGCCCTTTCCCATGCGGGTGCCCTTCATAATGCTTACGTATGGGAAGATAACGCAATCGTCGCCAATCACCACATCGTCCTCGATATATGCAAAAGGATAGACTGTTACGTTCTTTCCAATCTTTGCGCCCGGAGCTATATATGCTTTTTCACTTATCATACTATTTAAATTTAGAATTTAAGTTTAGTATTTAGAGTTTAGAATGATATACTCTCTAAACTCTAAACTTTAAAATCAGTTTCTTCCTCCACCAAGAGCATAATAGAGATTTACTACCGCCTGCATCTTATAGAAATCATCGGCAACCTTTGAAAGCTGTGCATTGAGCAAGCTCTGCTGGGCTGTGATAACCTCAAGATAGGTGCTACTGCCTTCGTTAAAGAGGAGCTTAGTGTATTCTACGTTCTTTGTCAGACTCTCAACCTGCTTCTGCTCCAGCTTGCTCTTCTCGTCTGAAGAGTTGTAAAGAACGAGGGCATTACTTACCTCACTGCCTGCAGAGAGCACTGCGTTCTGCCATGTGTTGTA
>CAVKAH010000067.1:0-11845 GCA_963654095.1 Oscillospiraceae bacterium | reverse complement strand
CAACGACCCCCTGATTAACAGTCAGGTGCTCTAACCAACTGAGCTATTGAAGCATTTGGCTTTAAAAGAATATGCGCTTCAAGATGGGCTTGAACCAACGACCCCCTGATTAACAGTCAGGTGCTCTAACCAACTGAGCTATTGAAGCAATGTTGCTATCAATCTTGATTGCGGTTGCAAAGGTATGACGTTTTAATGAAAACTCCAAATAAATTCAATAAAAAATAACCAATGTAAATATAAAAAGGTGCATTTTAGATTATTGTTCTTCATTTACACCTTATTATATATAAGATATTAGCAAACAGCAATGATGTGCGAAAATGTATTTTAGTCAGGATGATGCATGACTTGTTTATGTAAAAGATAAACTTCCATGACTTTTTAATGTTTGTTTGTCAGTCTTTAAAATCAAGAGACAATTCTTCGTTTCCAAGAAGGTTGTAGCTAATTCTGTGATATGGGGTAATGCCATTAATGCGTATTGCTTCACGATGTTTCTTAGTGGGATATCCTTTGTTAGATTTCCAATCGTATTGTGGATATTCCTCGGCGAGGGCATCCATATAATCATCACGATACGTCTTAGCAAGTATGCTTGCTGCAGCGATAGCAAGATATTTACCATCGCCTTTCACTATTGTAGTATATGGTAAATCCTTATACGGCTTAAACCTGTTGCCATCAACGATTATAGCCTCGGGGCGCACTTTTAGTTGGTCAAGAGCACGATGCATGGCAAGAAAACTTGCGTTCAGGATATTAATCTTATCTATCTCCTCGGGTGTAACGATGCCCACAGCCCATGCCACGGCATCTCTCTCGATAATCTCTCGAAGCATTTTACGCTTCTTGTCGGTGAGTTTCTTAGAGTCGTTAAGCATCTCGTTCTTGTAGTTGGGAGGCAATATTACAGCTGCGGCATATACGCTGCCTGCAAGGCAACCCCGTCCGGCTTCATCACATCCGGCTTCAATCATATTCTCGTAGTAATGACTTTCAAGCATAATGTTTTTTATTTATATTACGATAAATATGCTTCTTTATTGTGTGGAGCAAATGATAAAGTTGTCAGCGTCATGCACATAAACACAAAAAAGTTCAAAAGAAAGGCGTAAGTCATGGAATTTTTGTAGATTTGCAACTCGTAATCATACGTAAAAGAAAATAATCCGTAAAATGAAAAAGATATTTTTATTAGCAGCCGTAGCATTTGCCATCCTGTTCAGTACGGTGAGAGCACAGGATGATAAAGACCACAACTTCAATGTATCGAAGAATATCGAGATATTCAATGATATATATCGTTATCTTGATATGATATATGTGGATACTCTTGATGCCAATGATGTGATAGGTACAGGAATTAGAGGTATGCTCAATTCGCTTGACCCATACACGGAATATTATCCAGAGAGCGAGGTGAACAAGCTGAAGAAGATGATAACAGGAAAGTACGTAGGCATCGGTGCTATGATACGCCAGAATATGCAGTTGGGTAGGGTGGTGATAGACGAGCCATACGAAGGAAGTCCAGCAGCAGAGGCAGGACTGAAGAAAGGCGACATAATTCTCAGTATTGACGATACTACGATGACAGACAAGAACACGGCATACGTAAGTTCTCATCTTCGTGGCGACCCAGGCACAACATTTATCCTGAAAATAAAGCGTCCCTCTACAGGGAAGAAGATGCAGATGAGGATAACGAGGCGTGCCATAACCCTGCCATATCTGCCGTATTATGGAATGCGTCCAGATAGTATCGGTTATATCAACCTGAACAGCTTTACTGATGGGTGTGCCAAGGATGTGCGCCGTGCCTTTATAGACCTCAAGCATAGAGGAATGAAAGCCCTTGTTTTTGATTTGCGTGGTAATGGAGGAGGGTCAGTAAGCGAGGCAGTACAGATCGTGAATATGTTTGTTCCTAAAGACATTACCCTTGTACGGACAAGAGGAAAGATGAAAAAGATGAATAGCGACTATAAGACCACTGTAGAACCTGTAGACACCATGATGCCGATGGTTGTCTTGGTAAACGGAGAAACCGCTTCTGCCAGTGAGATAACATCAGGAAGTTTGCAAGACCTCGATAGAGCTGTCATCCTTGGAACAAGAACGTATGGTAAGGGACTTGTACAAGTGCCAGTAGATTTACCATATAACTCTCAGTTGAAACTAACCACAGGTAAATATTATATCCCGAGCAACCGTTGTATTCAAGCTATCAACTATAAGCATGCAAATGGTGGATATACGGAGCATATCCCCGACAGTCTTACCCGAGTGTTCTATACAAAGGGCGGACGAGAAGTGCGCGATGGCGGAGGAATAAAGCCAGATATAGAGATAAAGCCAGACTCTTTGCCAAACATTGCTTATTATCTCACTGTCTCAGGACTCGATTCTACGGAGGTTCTCCTAAACTACGAGATAGACTATATCGCTAAACATCCGACTATTGCACCAGCAGGGAAGTTTGAGATAACCGACGAAGAATATGCCGAGTTTAAACAGCGAGTGCTTGAAAGCGGTTTTAAATATGATGCAGAGAGTGGAAAATCACTTGATCGACTAAAGAAAATCGCTCAGTTTGAAGGCTATTACGATGATGCGAAAGCAGAGTTTGACGCATTGGAAAAGAAACTCAAGCATAACCTTTCCGTCGACCTCGACCGTAACAAACAACTTATAAAGCAGCTCATGTCGGCGGATATTGTGGCAGCATATTATTGGCAGGCAGGTGCTATAGAGAATAATCTCAACTACGACAAGCAGATGAAAGAGGCTTGTAGGTTGCTCAATTCTCCAGCGGAATATAAAGGATTGTTAGTGCCGACAGGCAAAAGCGAAAAGAAATAAGTAAGATTTTGTCATATAACCCCAGATTTTAATAAGACCACGTGCATTATAAGTATTGCCATGGTCTTGTTTTTTTATATAGTAAAATATGTATAATTCATAGTTTTTATTGCTTACTCATATTTTTTGCATTATCTTTGCATAAGTTAAGTAACCTTTTGTACGTCATGATGGGATGCCTTAAGGGTTAAGATATAAAACGAAACATTATGCAGACAAGAAGTCATTTGTCAGTACTGGTACACGACCAGGCGAAGAAGTATGGCAATCGTGAGGCTCTAATATATAGAGACTTCGGCAGTAAGACATGGAAAACATATTCGTGGAACGATTTTTCAGATAAGGTAAAGGTAGTGTCTAATGCACTACTGAACATTGGTGTGAAGCCGCAGGAGAATGTTGGCGTGTTTTCACAAAACTCAGTACAATATATTTTCAGTGATTTCGGTGCGTGGGGAATACGTGCTGTAACGATACCGTTCTATGCTACAAGCAGTGAACAGCAGATACAGTTCATGGTTAATGATGCACAGATACGCTTTCTTTTTGTCGGACAGCAGGAGCAGTACGACAAGGCACATCGTGTGCTTGCACATTGTCCTACGTTGGAGAGAATTATAATCTACGACAACAACGTTAAGATAAACCCCAACGATCCCAATGCTTTGTATTTCTATGACTTCTTGAAATTCGGTGAAAACTATCCTCGTCAGTCGGAGGTAGAGACATTGTATAAGCAAGCCAACTATGACGACCTTGCAAACATCCTCTATACAAGTGGTACCACAGGTGATAGTAAGGGTGTTATGCTTAGTCATCTGCAGTATCGTGCTGCCTTAGAGGCAAACGACAGGGCAGTTACCGTTACGGAGAAAGACCGTATAATGAATTTCCTCCCATATGCACATATCTTTGAGAAAGGATGGACACTGCTTTGTATCTCCGAGGGTGCCACCCTTATCGTAAATACCGACCCGAGAGAGGTTCAGCAGTCGATGCGAGAGACACATCCTACAAGTATGTGCTCCGTTCCGCGCTTCTGGGAGAAGGTGTATACAGGTGTGCAAGAGCAGATAGATAATGCGAGTGCTGTGCAGCGCAAATTGTTTAAGCGTGCCCTTGCCGTAGGTAGAAAGCATAATATAGAATATCTTAGTAGAGGCAAGCGTCCTCCTCTCGCTCTGCATCTTGAGTATGAAATGTACAACAAGACGGTGTTTAGCCTTGTTCGCCATGAACTTGGACTTGAACATACTAATATCTTCCCTACGGCAGGTGCTACGGTATCGGCACATGTAGAAGAGTTTGTACACTCTATAGGTCTTAATATGGTGGTAGGTTATGGCTTGACAGAAAGTCTTGCCACGGTATCATGCGACCGTGTTGGAGTACAACCATATACCATAGGCTCTGTGGGAAGACCAATCCACAACATAAAGGTTAAGATAAGCGAAGAAGGCGAGATATGTCTGAAAGGCGACACTATAACGAAAGGATATTACAACCGTCCTGACATCACAGCACAGTCGTTTGACGAGGAAGGGTACTTTAAGACAGGCGACTCAGGTTATTTGAAAGGCGGCGAACTATTCCTTAAAGACCGTATAAAGGATTTGTTTAAGACATCAAACGGAAAGTATATTGCTCCGCAAATGATAGAGGCAAAGCTTCTTGTAGATAAGTTTATCGACCAGATTGTGATAATAGCCGATCAGCGTAAGTTCGTGTCAGCCCTCATAATACCAGAATACAAAAGTCTGGAAGATTACGCAAGAGCCAATGGCATAGCTTTCGCAAGTCGTGAGGAGCTATGTGCCAACGACAAGATACATGAAATGATAATGGAGCGTATAGAGACACTGCAGCAGCAGCTTGCACATTACGAGCAGATAAAACGCTTCACTCTTTTGCCAAAGCCATTCACAATGGAGAGCGGAGAGCTTACAAACACTCTGAAGATGCGCCGTAAGATTATCAACGAGCATTATAAAGAGGAGATAGAGAAAATGTATTTGGAATAATACTCCATTCAGCACGAAAGAAATGATAACTCAAGAACAACTGAAAGATGTGATGGAGCGCGCTGAAGCCCTTCATCGCTATTTGGATATAGATAAAAAGAAGGTGGAGTTTGAGGAAGAGCAGCTCCGCACACAGGCACCTGACTTCTGGGATGACCCTAAAGAGGCTCAGGAACAGATGAAGAAGGTGAAGGGAATAGAGAAATGGTTAGTAGGATATAAGGAGGTTAAGACCCTTGCCGATGAACTGCAGCTCGCCTTTGACTTCTATCATGACGAGATGGTAACGGAAGAAGAGGTTGATGATGATTATGCAAAGGCAATAAAAGCAATAGAAGACCTCGAACTGAAGAATATGCTACGCCAGACGGAAGACCCTATGGACTGCGTGCTGAAGATAAATTCAGGAGCAGGAGGTACCGAGAGTCAGGATTGGGCGCAGATGCTTATGCGAATGTATATGCGCTGGGCAGAGGCTCATGGTCATAAGGTTACGATAAGCAACCTGCAGGAAGGCGATGAGGCTGGCATAAAGAGCGTAACGATGGAGATAGAGGGTGGAGAGTATGCCTATGGATATCTTAAGAGCGAAAATGGAGTGCACCGCCTTGTTCGTGTATCACCTTTCAATGCTCAGGGTAAGCGTATGACAAGCTTTGCCAGTGTGTTTGTGTCTCCGCTTGTTGATGATACCATAGAGGTATTTGTAGACCCATCAAAGGTTAGTTGGGACTTATTCCGTAGTGGAGGTGCTGGTGGACAGAACGTAAATAAGGTGGAAACGGGTGTGCGCTTACGCTATCAGTATACCGACCCCGATACTGGCGAGGAGGAAGAAATACTAATCGAGAATACGGAAAGCCGTAAGCAGCTCGAGAACCGTAACAATGCCATGCGCTTACTTAAGTCGCAGCTCTATGATAGAGCCATGAAGAAGCGTCTTGAAGCCCAAGCAAAGATAGAGGCAGGAAAGAAGAAGATAGAGTGGGGCAGTCAGATTAGGAGTTATGTCTTTGATGATCGCCGTGTGAAAGACCACCGTACCAACTATCAAACCTCAGATGTTGATGCTGTTATGGACGGTAAAATCGACGGCTTCATAAAGGCATACCTTATGGAGTTCCCTGTAAATGATGAACAATAAGATATATCTAACATATATAAAATAAATCTAACAAAAACTTTAATACTATGAGTGAAAAAGGAAAAGCACGCCGTGCACGCTATCAGGAGCGTCAGGCAAAACAAGGAGTGAGAGTGTTTGGATGGGTAATAGGTCTATTAGCTCTCTTGGCAATATTATCTTTAGTTGTCTTTATATCACAAGGATAAGCTTTAGAAGATGAGTGGACTTGAGATAGAACGAAAGTTCCTTGTACACAAAAGCGGCGGTGAATACAAGCGAGATGCGTATTCATCGTCGCATATTAAGCAAGGTTACATCTGTAGCGGTCATGGTAGAACAGTCCGTGTGCGTATCCGCGATACCAAAGGGTATCTTACTATAAAGGGTCCGTCGCATAATGGCGGCATGACACGTTATGAGTTTGAAAAGGAGATAACGCTTGATGAGGCAGAGCATCTTATGCTTCTTTGCGAGCCAGGAATAATAGATAAGACTCGCTATCTCGTTAAGAGCGGTAGCCACACCTTCGAAATCGACGAGTTTTACGGCGACAACGAAGGTCTCGTAATGGCAGAGGTGGAGCTTGGCAGTGAGGATGAGGCATACGAAAAACCGTCTTTTATTGCCGATGAGGTTACTGGCGACCGTCGTTTTTATAATTCTTATCTGCGGCTAATGCCATTCTCTGTATGGAAGAAAGATCTTCCCGAGGAGTTCAGATAATGGACTAACCCTGTAGCGACCTTACTTTCTATACCATGTCCTTATAGACTAAATCATGTCCTTATAGCTATACCATGTCCTTACTTAGTAATTTCGGATTTTATAAGAGTGATAAGATAGCCATAGCCGTACTTGTTGTGGTTATAATAGGTAGTGCTATTATTCTGAACATCGATACTACCAAAGATGCAGATGTGTTTGTGGCAGATAGCAATGTGCAGTCTGCAGACTCTCCATCAGGTAGTGGAGTGCAGATAAAGGAAGGTGGCGAAGGTTATTATTATGTACAAGGCAGTAAGGTACAACTCTTTCCTTTTGATCCCAACACGGCAGATAGCACCCAACTCCTTAGACTTGGCTTGCAACCGTGGATGGTAAGAAACATATACAAGTATAGGGCAGCAGGTGGCATATACCGAACACCCGCTGATTTTGCACGTCTTTATGGACTTACCGTAAGGCAATACAAGATATTAGAACCCTATATCAGGATAAGCGCAGACTATAAGCCAGCAGCGGAATATTATGCTGATGACGCAGACTTTAATGTACCTCGAACATCGCGTACAGATGCTCCGAGAGACACCCTACAATATCCTTACAAACTGAAACCTGGTGAGACAATATCGCTTAATACTGCAGATACCACACAACTGAAGAAGATTCCAGGTATCGGAAGTGGATATGCCAGTGCCATTGTGAAGCGTCGTGAGAGGTTGGGAGGCTATTACAGCGCAGCTCAACTCCTTGAGATTGATGGCTTTCCAGAGAGTGCTTTGGCATATATAAAGGTAGATGCTTCAAAGGTTCACAAGCTGAAAATCAATGAAATGACATACTCCCAACTTCGACAACACCCATATCTCAATTATTATCAAGCACGTGATATAGTGGACTACCGCCGCAATCACGGCAAATTTAAGTCGTTTTCTCAACTCGAGATGTTAGACTCCTTTACTTCCGATGACATCAAAATACTTCGGCATTATATAGACTTTTAGGGTACAAAAATTTTGTTTTGATGCTGATTTATTGTGTGTTAAGCAATTTTGTTGTAACTTTGCCCGATAATTTTTGTGGCTAAAGGAAGGTTCGCAATACTTTTTGCATCACCAAATATTCCCGAAGCAGTTTTTATATAGCTATAAACAGATATAGAAGATAAATGGTTAAACCAAGATTTTTATTATTGCCGTTAGTGGCATGCACTATGCTTACATCCTGCTTCAAGGATGAAGCCCCCAATGCGGAGTGCGACATCTTACAAGCTTTTGTTCATTTAGACGACCCCGAAAGCGTGTTTGCTCAGAAGAGTGATACGCTTATCGACGTAAGATCTGACGTACTGGATATCGTGTTCAATAAGAAACCGAGCACAGATGTTAGTAAGATGGCTCCCATGTTTAATATAACCGAAGGTGCAACGATATATCCTGAGAGCGGCACGGAGTTCGATTTCTCTGATGAGAAAAAGGTGCAATACACCGTAACCTCTGAAGATAAATCATGGCAGAGGATATATAATGTGAGCTTTGAGATAAGTGAGTTGCCTACAAAGTATGACTTTGAGAACTTCGAGATATATAACGAGGAAGACCCTAAGGACGGCATCGTCAAACCAAAATATCATGTTTGGTATGACCTAAGTCCTAACGGTAAGAAGGTCTACGACTGGGCAACGGGAAACGCAGGCTATAAGCTGAGCAACTATGATGGTGCTCCAGAGGAGTACCCTTCTGTATCAATGGACGATAGTAATGGCCCTGAAAACGGCAGTTTTGGTAAGTATGTCAAGCTAACAACAAGGAGTACAGGTGTTTTCGGAGCAACGGCAAACAGACGAATTGCTGCGGGAAACCTCTTTATAGGAGTATTCGACCCACGTCCTGCGCTTACCAATACGTTGGCATGTACCTGCTTCGGCTTACCGTTCAACAAGAAGCCAGTGCGCCTTACGGGGTGGTATAATTATAAACCAGGACCAACATTCCAGGACAAAAGTGGTAAGACTGTCGATGGACGAGTGGATAAAGCAAGTGTCTATGCCGTACTCTACAAGAACCACGATGCCGATGGTAACTCCATCGTACTGCATGGTGATGACGTGAAAACTAACCCCAACATCGTAGCTCTGGCTGACCTTGGAGAGGTGGCAGAGACAAGCGGATGGCAAACATTCGATATCAGTTTTGTATATTCAGCTACCCTTGATGAGGCATTACTTGAGAGCAATGGCTATAGCGTAACGGTAGTTTTCTCTTCTAGTGAGGATGGCGACAAGTTTGAAGGTGCAGTTGGTAGCACGCTATGTGTAGACGAGGTAGAACTTATTTGTGAATAAACGAAAGGAAAGAAATAATGAAAAATATTCTAATATCTATTTTGCTGGCTATGGCAGTGGCTATTCCTGCATATTCTGGTGGAATATTCGATGACCTAAGATACGACCTCCGTGTGGGTTACAATATCGGTGGCACTGCGCCAATGGGTATGCCAGCGTCCATCCGCTCCCTCGATAGCTATAAGCTAACACCGAGTGTGATGATAGGACTTGGCGTTTACAAGCCGCTTACATACCATTGGGGACTTACCACAGGTCTACGTCTTGAGAACAAAGGTATGAATATTGATGCCACTGTGAAGAACTACCACATGAGGATAGTTCGTGGCGGACAGTCGCTTGAGGGTATGTTTACAGGTAAGAACCACTCTGAGGCAGAGCAGTGGATGCTAACATTGCCACTTCAAGCAACATATACTTTCAACAGCAATGTATGCGTCAAGGTCGGTCCATACCTATCTTACGTGCGCTCTCATACCTTCAAGGGCGATGCCTACGACGGCTATCTTCGTGTAAACAACCCAACGGGAGAGAAGGTAGAGCTTGGCACGGAGGCTGGCGACCGTGGTACATACGATTTCTCAGATGATATGCGCAATCTGCAGTGGGGCGTCATGGCAGGTGTCGACTGGCATTTCTGTGAGTCGTGGGGAGTATTTGCCGACCTCTCTTGGGGATTTACGGGAATATTCAAGAGTAGCTTCCACGTGATAGATCAGACGATGTATCCTGTCTACGGAACAATTGGTGTAACATACAGAATAAACTAAAAACAATAGAAACAATAAAAAACAGAAGATTATGAAGAAACTTTTTACTCTTATCGCAGCAGCTTTCATGGCTGTATCTGCAATGGCAACTGATTACAAAGATAATCTTGCAATTACTATAAACAACGAAACAGCACCTGCAACAGAGGCTGAAATATCTATCACAGAGGAGGCTCAAGAGGGCAAATATACCATTATGCTCAAGAAATTCTCCTTTATGGGACTGCTCGTTGGTGATGTTACGATGACTGGCGTACAGGGTGACGACGACTCAAACGGCTTTACAAACTATGCTACTACACAGACTGCCACTATCACAAATGGTTCTGAAACAGGTATCATGGGTATGCTGGGCGGTAATATTGACGTTACTGTAAAGGAAGGAACACGCAGCAAAGGAGGCAAGTTCTATGCTCTGATTACCCTCGTTGTGCCAGGTGTTGGTACTGTAGATGCCGTGTTTGGCGACAACAACTTTGATGGTTCTTCAATCGATGGCGTAAGTGCAGCCAACGATAAGATAGCTGCTGTATACACTATCGGTGGTGCGCAGATTAGCAATATGTATCGCGGAGTGAACATCGTAAAGATGCAGAGCGGCAAGACCATTAAGGTTTTCAAGAAGTAATACATGACAAACAGCGAAACTTTATCATATATAAAGGAACATCAGACGGATGACCCTTGCAAGCTTGCCTTGCAGAGCCATCCGTCTGCCGTTAACATACAGTATGCTTTGGAGCAGATTGCTGGTTGGCAGGCAGCAAGGCAGAAGCTCCCAAGTTGGGCAGAAACCGACGGCATAGTCTTTCCGCCGCATCTCTCTATGGAGCAATGTTCATCGGAACAAACGACATTGTATAAGAGCAGATTGGCAGAAAGACTGCTGAAAGATACTTCCCATGATGGTCAGACTATGCTCTTAGACCTTACGGGAGGCTTCGGGGTGGACTTCTCGTATATCGCTCCTTTGTTTGATAAAGCAACTTATGTGGAACGACAGGATACTCTCTGTGAGACAGTGCGTCATAATCTGCCTCTGTTAGGTCTGCCTGATGCCGAGGTGATGTGTGCCGACGGCACGGAATATCTTACTACTGTAAGCTGTGTATCGATGATTTTCATCGATCCAGCACGGCGCAACGACAACGGCGGAAAGACCTTTGCCATTGCTGACTGTACACCTGATGTGGCTTCACTGGCAGATGTACTTGTGGATAAAGCAGACGTTGTGATGATAAAACTCTCCCCAATGCTCGATTGGCATAAGGCGGTGGAGGATATGAAGCACGTGGCGGAGGTGCATATAGTGGCGGTTAAGAACGAGTGTAAAGAGCTACTCCTTGTGCTCAAGAAGGATGTCGAGCCATCTCAACTTAGCCTGTATTGCGCCGATTGTCATGAGGGAGATGATGCAAAGTGTGGCTTTGCTATTGACCGCTTTGAGGTTGATAATGATAAAATGCAGTGTCTTTCAGAGCCTTTCGCCACTCCTGCTGCAGGAATGTATCTATATGAGCCTAATGCTTCACTGATGAAAGCAGGCTGTTTTACGGCACTTTCTTCACGTTTCGCTATGCCGCAAGTAGCAAGAAACAGTCATCTCTTTCTGTCGGAACACTTGCAAGATGATTTCCACGGTAGACGCTTTGTTATAGAGAGCGTCTGCACGATGAATAAGAAAGAACTTCGCAAGTCGTTATCTGGTATTGACAAGGCAAATATCGCCGTAAGAAACTTCCCTATGTCCGTGGTAGAGCTCCGCAAACGCCTTAAACTGAAAGACGGCGGCACTCATTATATCTTTGCCACCACGTCTTGCGATAATGTGCGCATGCTCCTTGTATGTAAAAAAGTATAGGTTTACGCTTCATTATGTATATTATAACGCTTCGTAAAGTATAGGTTGACAATGCGTAAAGTATAGGCTAGCAATGCGTAAACTGGTATATATGACAAAAAGAGACCTGAAAAGCTTGTAATCCATTAATAATTACTA
>CAVKAH010000066.1:0-11895 GCA_963654095.1 Oscillospiraceae bacterium | reverse complement strand
GAGTATATCCGTCAAAATAGAATTTAATAATGCGTGGAATTTTTAGAACACGCCACAATGTTATTCTAAAGTAATATTGTCGATTCTCAGTTTCAGTGTGCCACGAGGAATTTTAATCTCCACTTCTTCTCCCACTTTCCTGTTTAGCAGTCCTTGTGCGATAGGAGTTTTGATAGAAATCTTGCCCTCTTTGAGGTTAGCCTCGCTCTCGCTAACGATGGTGTAAGTCATCTTTGCGTTGTTGGCAAGGTTAGTCATCTGCACCTTAGATAATATCTGCACGGCATCGGTGCTTAGACGCGAAACGTCAACAATCTTAGCTTCAGAGATAGCAAGCTTTAGTTTGTTGATCTTATCTTCAAGGTGTGCCTGTGCCTCTTTGGCAGCGTCATACTCAGAATTTTCGCTAAGGTCGCCCTTGTCGGCTGCCTCTGCTATCGCAGCAGACGCCTTTGGACGTTCCACACTTTCCAAACGTTTTAGTTCGGCTACCATCTTATCGTAGCCTTCTTGTGACATGTAAGCCATAATTAAAGTTTCCTTTCTTTTTGATTTTACGTGTTTTTTGGCAATATAAGATAATGGATTCCGGCAGCAACTTATGCCGAAATCCATTATTAGTTATACCCTTTAAATCTCTATCTGGATGCAAAGTTAGTTATTATTTTTGAATGTAGAAACATAAAAATCCCTAAAAACATCATTCTTAGTATTATTATGCTTAATTTTGCACACATATTATACAATTAACATAATATCCTTGTCATTATGATAACATCATCAGAAAAGAAGGCCATTCTCGACCTTATACATCATCAGGTGGTTCCTGCCATCGGATGCACAGAACCTATTGCCGTGGCTCTATGTGTGGCAAAAGCTACCGAAATGCTTGGTTGCGTACCAGAACACATTGAGGTTCGACTTAGTGCGAATATCTTTAAAAATGCTATGGGTGTGGGTATTCCAGGTACAGGAATGATAGGTCTTCCAATAGCCATTGCTCTCGGAGCATTGGCAGGCAAGGCGGAACTGCAGCTTGAGGTATTGCGCGACTGCAAGAAAGAGGATGTGGAGAAAGGAAAACAGTATATCTCGGAGAACCGCATAAATATCACACTTGAACATGATGATGAGGATAAACTGTATATAAATGCCGTATGCTCTGCTTCTGGAAAGGAGACGGAGGCGAGGATTAAGCATGCACACACCAACTTTGTGTATCTGCGCAATGGCGAGGATGTGATGCTCAACAAGAACAGTTGTGCTGCTAATGCTGCAAATGATGATGACGATATAAAGCTATCGCTACACAGAGTGTATGAGTTTGCAACCACTACGGAGCTGGACGACCTGCGCTTTATCCTTGAAGCAAAGAGCTTGAACGAGGCTGCGGCAGAGGCTGGACTGAGAGAAAACTATGGTCATGAATTGGGAAAGACCCTCTGCAGTCCGCTCGGTCATGGCATTATGGGCGAGAGCATATTCTCACGAATACTGTCGGCAACGAGCTGTGCCTGCGATGCTCGTATGGCAGGAGCCATGATTCCCGTGATGAGCAATAGCGGTAGTGGTAATCAAGGTATCTGCACCACCATGCCTGTTGTCGTCTTTGCCAAGGAGAACCACAACACGGAGGAGGAACTTATCCGTGCTCTCGTGATGAGTAACCTTACGGCGATATATATAAAGCAAAACCTCGGAACTTTGTCTGCACTCTGCGGATGTGTGGTGGCAAGCACTGGCAGCAGTTGCGGAATAACATACCTTATGGGTGGCACATACGAGCAGATATCATTCTCCGTGAAAAATATGATAGCCAACCTTACGGGAATGATATGCGATGGTGCAAAACCAAGTTGTGCGCTGAAGCTCACCACGGGTGTCAGCACCGCCGTACTCAGTGCGATGCTTGCCATGCAGCATAAGTATGTTACATCCGTAGAGGGCATCATTGATGATGATGTAGACCAAAGTATCCGCAACCTCACTGCTATCGGTAGCAAGGGAATGAACGAAACAGACCATTTCGTGCTAGATATCATGACACATAAGGGTAATTCCTGAATGAATATACTATATAGTGATTGTTGAATATATAAATAAATCAAAATAAGCAATGAAACTGTTAAAGAAGAAAAAGGTGTTTATGACCACCTTAATGATGCTCATGACCGTGATGCTATGGGCGCAAAGTAACCCAGTGCATTTCACAGTCAGTCAGAAGCAAGTGTCTGACACCGAAATTGACGTGATCTTCAAAGGAAAGATTGCTGCTGGATGGCATGTTTATGCCCCCAATATCCCAGCAGATGGTCCAATCCCTGCCACTCTCACCACAGAGAAAGCAGAGGGAGTGAAGGCTGAAGGAAAGCTTAAGGCTGTGGGAAAGGAGATAAAGGAGTATGACCAGATATTTGGTATGCAGCTCCGCTATTTCGAAAACAGCGTAACTTTTATACAGCGTTATAAGATTACGGGCAAGACATACAACGTGAAAGGCTACTTGGAGTATGGAGCTTGCAACGATTCTGGATGTATGCCACCAACATCCGTAGAGTTCTCTTATAAAGGCAACGGACCAGCTGATGCCCCCGAAGCTAAGGAAGAATGTGCTGATGAGGCAGCAAAGGATACTGCCATTGCCGTTGCGACACCAACCGACTCTGTAAGTACAGACACGGCAGCCGTAGTAAGTGATGGCAACTTGTGGAAACCTGTAATCAATGAGCTTAAGGCTTTTCAAGATGGTGGTAACACTTCCCACTCTTTGTGGTATATCCTCGTGATGGGGTTCGTGGGCGGTCTACTCGCTGTACTCATGCCTTGCATTTGGCCAATCATACCGATGACAGTAAGTTTCTTCCTAAAGAGAAACAAGGATAAAGCAAAGGGAATACGCGACGCCATAACATACGGTGTGTCTATCATCGTGATTTATGTATTGTTAGGCTTCATCATAACACTGATTTCTGGTGGTAACGGACTGAACAGTTTGTCTACAAACGCAGTGTTTAACATAATCATCTTCCTCGTTTTGGTGGTATTTGCAGTGTCGTTCTTCGGGTGGTTTGAACTTGAATTGCCGTCAAAATGGACAAATTCTGTTGACAATAAGGCTTCGGCAACAAGCGGTTTAGTATCAATTTTCTTGATGGCATTCACCCTTGTGCTTGTATCTTTCTCTTGTACAGCACCAATCATCGGACTGCTTCTTGCAGAGTTTTCTACATCTGGCAATATCGCAGCTCCTGCAGTGGGTATGTTAGGTTTCTCCATGGCCCTAGCGTTGCCATTCACATTGTTTGCCATGTTCCCTGCTTGGCTTAAGTCAGCTCCTAAGTCAGGCTCATGGATGAACACGCTGAAGGTAACACTTGGATTTGTTGAACTCGCCTTCTCGCTTAAGTTCCTGTCTGTTGCCGACCTCGCATACGGCTGGCATCTTCTCGACCGCGAGACATTCCTTGCCCTTTGGATAGCGATATTCTTCCTCCTTGGCTTGTATCTGATAGGAAAACTGAAGTTCCAGAGTGATGTCGTGATGGGTGAGAGCAAACCAATGCCTGTGCCTTGTGTTATGATGGGACTCGTATCGTTTGCATTCGCTATATATATGGTACCAGGATTGTGGGGAGCACCTTGCAAGGCAGTCGGTGCTTTTGCTCCTCCTGTAAATACTCAGGACTTTAATCTCAATACCAACGAGATTAAACCGAAATACACTTCATACGAAGATGGTATGGCAGCAGCCGCTGCTCAGGGAAAGCCTGTGCTGATAGACTTTACAGGTTTCGGTTGCGTGAACTGCCGTAAGATGGAGGCTGCAGTATGGACAGACCCTCGTGTGGTAGAGAAGCTGAATGACGATTATATACTTATCTCTCTTTATGTTGACGACAAGCAGCCTTTGGCAAAGCCTATTGAGGTAACGGTGAATGGTCAGAAGCGAACCTTGCGTACTGTCGGCGACAAGTGGAGCTACCTGCAGCAGAGCAAGTTTGGTGCTTTGGCACAACCATATTATGTGGCTCTCGATGCCGATGGTAATCCTCTAGCTCGTCCATTCTCATATAAAGAGGATGTACAAGATTATCTGAACTTCTTGCAGGAAGGTCTTGACAATTATAAAAAGTAATTTTTGAAAACAAAATCCTTCATCTTTAATGTTATACTATTTTAGCAGAGGTGAAGGATTTTGTTTTAAGACAGGTTCTAAAAAATACATCAAAGAGTATATCCGTCAAAATAGAATTTAATAATGCGTGGAATTTTTAGAACACGTCTTATTATAAAAGGAGTCTTCCCCTCTCGTCTATATAGTATATGTTCTTTGTTTGCTTTGTAATATCCTGATACGTAGGTTGTTATAAAGTGCATACTTTTTGCATACTCGAATATTTTCTTGTTTTTCTTGTTTATTGTAGCTTTGCAACAACATACTAACAAATAATAGCAACATGGGAAAGAAAAACATTTTATTATTATTGTCAATTTATTTAGGATGCTGCAGTGCTTTAGCCAATCCTCAAGAGGTTTCTTTGATTGACAGACACACCGACAAGGGACATATCGGAAATACATGTATACCAACAGTATCATCTGATAATGATGAGGTAATAATAAAAAGTGATTCTATATTATATAATGTTGGCATCGTCATTCGCGATCAGTATGGTAACGTAATGCATCAGTCCACTCAGACCATAAGTCCGAATGAAACTATCCTGTATGTTCCCCAACAAGGTGAAGATAGCCAAAAGACAACCATTGACCTATATTATGACCGTAAGCATCTGAGCGGAATGTTTGAAGAATAAAAACATAAAAATCATCGATTTCATCGAGAACTTATCTCGATGAAACCAAGTAAATAATAATTAAATATTACGTTTATGAAAAAAACAATTCTCTTAGCGGTGTTCTTAGCCATTCTTGTATTTTCCTCTTGCTCGCAAGAAGAAAATACAGTAAATGAGCAACAACATCGAGAGCTTCGCTCTCCGTCAAGTGTCAAAGATTTGACGGCACAACTGAAGGTCTACAACTCACAGTTTTATCTCTCTCAAGATGAACGAGTTGCGGTGGCTCGACTTCCCAAGATATCGTATTCAAAATTAGATATAATCTGTATTGCTATATCAGACTGTAAAGGGGCGGTACGTGGAGCTGGCGGTGGAATAGGTGGTGTAATAGTTGGTGCAGCAAGTTCTTCCCTTTTAAAATTTGCTACAATTACTGCAAAGAAGTTGTTGTTTGCATACATGAAAGATCGCCCCAATCCGCATAAACTGTTTGGCTTAAACAATAACAATACATATAAAGACAGTATTGGCATATACCACAATGAAATAGAATACTTTTTATACTCTAAGGATAAAAACTGCTACAGACGTCAACCTGTTGAAACTGTAAATAACGTAAGTATGCTGATGCAGACAATGTCATCTGGGTACAGAGAAACAGGTGGGCTAACGAATGCGGAAAAAATGCGTATAGCAAAGGATGTAAATGATATTCAGAATATAGACAATGCAAACTGCACATTTACGGAATACTGCAACAAGCTAAAGGAACTTAATCCTGAAGATTCCGACTATATCGACTATTGTGCCGAATATCTCTATACAGCAGTGTATGCTAATCTTTCTAACCTTGACGATTATACAGCCAGCGTCGTATATCAAATCAGAAATTCCAATATTGCCGCAAAAAACAAGGAATTACTTTATTATTTTATCCAGATAGCCTATGCTAGCATATTGTATTCACAAAACATGCAATTCAACAATATTTCTAATTAATAATAATTTTACGTATGAAAAAATACATTCTACTATTTATTCTATTGCCTTTAGTGCAATGCGTATTCGCTAAGGCAATGCAGAATTCTGAAGTAAAAACCTCTCAGCAAATAGCTTATAAAATAGCAAAAGCGAAAATGGGAAACGACAACACATATAAATATTATGTAAGCAAGGATCTTGTCATGAAAGGCGCTGAAAGATATTGGCTCGTTTTCGTTGATAAAGTACCGAAAGCTGGCTGGGAACACCCATGCTCTTATGTTTATGTGAATAATAGTAGCACTTCTACAGACAAAGCTTTTGTTATTGATTCTGTATGCCCTCCATCCGATATCCGCTTGATACCTATTATTAAAAGCAACGCTGCAGATGACGATATCGTAAAAATAAACCTTTTGAGAGGTCCAGAAAACAAATACGCCTCCCATACTTATGCAGTTATTTTGAGCGGAGGAAAAGACAAGAACAGCAACAACAGCCGTTATTGGAACGATTGCTCATTCATATATCAAACCTTGACAAAGACATACAATGTGCCAAAAGCAAATGTAAAAGTTCTCATGTCCGACGGTACAGACCCTGCGGAAGATATGTGCAACGAGCTTGGAAGCGAGTACTTCTCCTCACCTCTTGACCTTGATGGGGACGGACAACCAGATATCGATTGTTCGGCGACAAACGCTAACTTAAAGAAAATCTTATCTAATTACGCTTCCATGCTTGGCGATGAAGACCATCTGTTTGTCTACGTTATAGACCACGGAGGATATGACAAACAGAAAAAAACGTCATATATCAGCATGTGGAATGGCGAACGTCTTTATCCAGAAGAACTAAACCGTTACCTTTCAGGTTGTGAGGCAGGATATATCAGCCTCTTGATGGGACAATGCAATGCTGGAGGCTTTGTAAAGCCTCTCCAAGCCAATAATAGAATAATAATGTCAGCTTGCGGTGATGGAGAGAAAGACTATTCATATGCCTGTGAAGAAATACCTTTTGACGAATACGTATACCGATGGACAAGTAGTCTAGCAGGATATGACGCTTACGGAAATCTTCTGTCTGATATTTTATACAAGACAAATAGTCTTCTTCCTTATAATCGTACCCTAAAATACGCTCATGCCTATGCCTGCAAGAACGATATCTACACTTCAGAGGACGCCCTCGTAACGGAAATTCCGCAGATATCGATATTTGAAAATTCTACAGCAGACGATCTGACATTCGACTATGTTCCTGACGTGTGTGAGTTATACATTACGAGCGGTGAAGAACCTACAACGCCAAGGGGCGTCATTGAACTTCCAGACAAATATCTTAACATTGACTTTAGCAGACCGATAGCACCACAGGTGGCAGGTCCCCAAAGGCTAGTCTATTGGAATAGCGCAGATATTTGGCTTCGTAGGCAAAAGGATGGATTGACAAACCGTCTTCACCAAGACGGTTGTCTCGGTGAAGACGAAGAAAAGGTCTATGTGTACACGAAAATAAGAAACAGAGGAGTTAAGACTTATGATTCAAGTTCGAAACAGTTAAGGATATGGTGGGCTCGTTCTGCAATGAAAATAGACATGAAGACCTGGCTCGGCAAGAAGACAAGTGTCAGCAAAGGCGTTTATGGCAATAGTATGGGATGGGCAAGTCTGTATGACACTCTCGCTCCTGGTGATTCAACAATAGTATGTATGGACTATACCTTCAGTAATGGATACTTGGAAGAAGCCCGCAAGAAAGATTTCAATGCCTGTCTACTTGCGTTTATTGTAGACGAGAATGATGCAGAAGATGATTTCGGGGATGCAGTAGACGATTCCACCATGATTGCAAAAGTATGGGCAACAAAGCGCATGGCTCAGAAGAACCTGACGTCAGCGTTTGAAAAGGAACAACCCTCTACAGTAATACCTTATTTCAAAGGACTGGAAACATATAATCTTAGAATTACTGCGAACAATGGAGATTCCGCAGTATTCAATCGCATGAATGTTTCCCTAAACGTTTCAAATGGTTCCGTTTCATCATGGATTCCGCAAGAAAAAACGGAAGCTTCTGCCAAGAAGGTCAGCTCTGCAGATATATTAAATAAAGTAATGCTTGCGGACAACTGCGTCATACGTGATATAGTCTTGACTGGCAAGAATACATGCGCCGTAACATTGACTGCGGAGCAGATAGCATCAGAGAACGTGCTAAAAGACAGGTACTACACGATAAATGTAGAACTATACGACTCCAAGTTTGAAAAAAGTCTTGGTGGTCAGTCGTTTATAGTACGACAGAAAGCTCGCAAAAAGATAGATTTCAGCGTTTCAGATAAACTTGACGGCATGGGCAATTATGAATTGTATGCGAATAATCCGAGTGAAAACCTGACATATCTGTGGAAAGACAATGAAGGCAATGTCGTTGGTACGGGGGCAAACTGCAACGTTCCCGCAAACGCCAAGTCTTGTGAGTATACTGTAGAGGCAAAATCTACGACAGACGGTGCTGTCAATTATAAGAGTGTGTCGCTTGAAAGAATATCGAAGATAAACAATGTCCGTCAGGTATCCGATACGGAAATACTCGTAAATTTCTCATCTCCAGCAGACAAGAATACATCACTCCGCCTATCTTCCGCTTCTTCTGGGCAAACCATAAAAGACTATCGTGTAGAAGAAGGAAGTGTGAGTATTGTTATACCGACGGGTCAGACACCCAAGGGTGTTTCGTCAGTAGGACTTGTCGAGAACGGCAAACTTACAGAAACCGTAAAATTAATGAAATAAAATAATGGTGAATGTTTTTAAGAAATATAAGAAATGTATATATTTGCACACCAAAGATAACCTCATAAAATAAAGATGCTTATGAAAAAACTTATATCATTATCCATGATATTGTTCATTGGATGTATTTGTTTGTATTCCAAGACCGTAACCATAAATCTTTCCGACGGCAAATGGTTGTCCTCAAAGATAGACGATAAGGAAAAATACGAGATAGACTCCCTTGTAATTAAAGGTTACTTTATGGACGGCGACTATGCTACGCTGCGCGACTATATCAACAACGGCAAATTGCGCGGCATCGATATGTCGGGTGTAGAAAATATAACGTCAATCCCATCTAATGCTTTCGCAACAACAAAGGTAAACTCATCTGTTGGCACTAAGCGTAAAACGGCAGGCACAAAGTTAATAACAAAACTCGAATACATAACTTTGCCTCAATATGTCCGCGAAATATCCGACAGAGCGTTCTTTATGACTAATCTGCGTTGCATAGACCTTCCGAAACTTACAAAAATCGGCAGCGAGGCATTCAGTAGTTGTCCGCAGCTAAAATCAGTAACCTTTCATCAGATGGATGTGCCATACGTTACAGATGGTCGCGCTTTCGACGATATACCATCAGACGCAACTCTGTATGTTCCACAAAACACTGCAGAAAAATATAGAAACTTGGCAGATTTTTCAAACTTCACGAATATAAAAGAAGAAACAGGACTATTTGTTATCAAGGAATTCAACCTCGACGCATCATCACAACCTTTGGAAAAACAGCTTGGCGAAGACATGATGAAGATAGATTCCATTCGCATAAACGGCTATCTGTCCCACAGTGACGTGAAGGCTCTACGACTTAATGCTTGTTACGGCAGACTGTCAGGAATAGACCTGAGCGGTTGTCGGATAGAAAACGATGAATTCCCTGAAAACGCATTTGTTAGTATCGACGAGCCTCCATATTCCCCTACGGAAAGTTATATCTTCTGTATCGCCCATAACCTACGCTATATCAAATTCCCTGAAGGAATGAAAATCTTAGGAGGAAATAGTTTGCAAAGTGTTAAGCTATTGGCTCTTTCCCTGCCATCAACTCTTGAAACAATTGAAAGCTATGCCTTCAAGGATACAAGAATAGATGGAGACCTCATAATGCCAGAAGGAGTTTCATACATAGCAAGAGAGGCTTTTGACAAAGCGGAAATAACAGGTGATATATATCTGCCCTCTACACTTGAATATATTGATGATAAAGGTCTCGGAATAGCGATGAATAATGATATGCGTCTTAGTGGCAAGAATTTTTATTTCAATAGGATGACGCCAGCTGTGGTGAAAAACGTATCAATGAACTATTATCCTTTGGGCGATTTTGATCCAATCAAGTCAACGGATTGGTCGCTTTATGTGCCTGTCGGAGCCAAATCAGCCTTTGAAGCAGACGAGCGTTGGGGTAAGTTCCCAAACATCATAGAGACCGATAAGCTTGACGGCGGTGTTACGGGCATTTCGTCTGCCTTTACAGAAAACAATTCTTTAGCAGATATACGTGTCTTCACCCTTGACGGCAGGTTCGTCGGCACTGATATCAATACCTTGCCGAAGGGAATGTATATCGTTAATGGTAAGAAAGTGGTGAAGTAATGAAACCGAAATAAACAAAACTGGAAATCATATCAATATTCTCATAATAACTTATGTCCGCCATGGTACTGTTGCTAACAGGATAGCAGTGCCGTGGCGTTTTTTCGTAAAGAAATATATACCAATTTTGCATGTCAGATAATATTTTGTAATTTTGTAGGAACTTTTATGATTAGAAAGATAATCTATAATATGAGAATTGCTATCACAACTTTAATTATTCTGTCAACATTTATCCTGTTTCGTGCCTGTGATAATTCAAGGCAAACGTCTTATTCTTGTCCCAAAGAGTTGAAACGTATTAATGTGCTTTGTGAGGAGAACCCTGATAGCGCATTAAATATTTTATCAAGCTATAAGCCTCAGAACGTTGCAGAAGCGGATGAGTGTTATTTGTATTTCTTATATTTAAAAGCAAATTGTAAGCGCAAAATATCATATACAATGGATACTAAGAAGCTGCAGAAATTAATTACAGATTGTGAGTATTATAAGTTCGACGATGATAACTTAGGCGATTTGTATTATTATTCAGGCTGTATTTATCGTAACTTAAATGATGATCCTCAAGCTATGTCTTTTTATTTAAAGGCTTTAAATGTTTATGGAAGAATCGAAAGCAAAAAGATGCTTGGCAGAGTGAATACCCAAATAGGAAATATTTTGATAAACCAATGTCTTTATAAAGATGCGGAAAAATATTTAAAAAAAGGGTTCTCAAATAGTCGTATTGCAGGTGATACTCATTGGGCTTGTTATGCCTTGCGTGATTTGGCATGGTGTCAATCATCGCAAAAAAAATATAATATGGCTTTGATTACATATAAGAAAGCACTACGTGCCGCTCAAGATACAAACGATAAGGCAATGACTGCTTATATTTACACACAATATGCGAGTCTATTGTTTGATATGCGTAAATATAAAGAGGCTGAATCTGCAATATTGAAGGCTTTAGAATATAATGCAGAGGAAGACCGTAGTCCGAACTTGTGTATTCTTGTAAAAATATATAACGAAACAGGAAGGCAAACTGAGACAATAAAATATTGCAAGGAATTGATGTCTATTGGAAATATCTATGGTCGTCAACTAGCGAGTGTGCAACTTGCAAAATATTATATGAAGAAGGATGTGTTTGAAAAAAGTAGCAAATACTATGAAATGGCAATAATGTTGGCCGATTCCATTAGGAACAGGTCAGCAGAGGAATCTGTTGCGAAGATGTCTGCTGCATATAACTATAATAATATTCAGAAGCAAAAATATGAACTTGAAGATACAAAGCAAAAGCAACAGATAATAATAATCATTATTAGTTTTGCCTTAATTCTTATTGTCCTCATTTTTATTTATATTCGCAAGAGTTTTGTTCATCAACGGAATGAGCAAAAACTAAGAAATCTTGCGCTTGAAACAATTCTTAAGACTAATAAGAAACAAATGGTTGAAGAATCTGAATGCCATCGAGAAAGAATGGAGAAGATGGAGGCTGCTATGAAGTTAAAAGATAATGAAATATTGACCTTACGTAATGATGTTAAACTTAACGATAATTCAAATAAAAACGCAAGCTTGTTTAATATTATTGATATAGATGAACAAATTATTTCCTCAGATATTTATAAAAGATTTTTTGATATATCGAAATCAGTGCCGTTCTCTAA
>CAVKAH010000065.1:10265-11969 GCA_963654095.1 Oscillospiraceae bacterium | reverse complement strand
CTACAGTACATCTTTATTCTTCTACAGTACATCAGAAATCGTCTAACGACATTTGCTGGCTCTTTGGCTTAGCGTGCTTTGTGGCATTGTCTGACGATGTTTTCTGCGCTTCGTCTGCTTTAGCAGCACCGTTATGAGGAGCTTGAACCTCGGTTTCCTTCACCGTATTGCCGTTTTCATCGAGCAGTTCCTCGTCTTCCATAATAACCTGAGTACTGTCAACAATAGCTGTATCACGACGGGTAGGCACATAACTTGAACAATTATACATACCACTTGTTATGTCGGCATCCTGAGGTTTATCGAACTTACCATGATATTGACGGAAGTTAGGGTCGTTCATAACAGACTGCATGAAATATCCGCAAACAGGCAATGCAGTACGACTTCCCTGTCCCAATGCTCCAGTACGGAAGTGGATACAGCGGTATTCGCCACCTACCCAAGCACCAGCTACGAGTTTCGGACTTACACACATGAACCATGCATCAGAGTGGTTATTGGTTGTACCAGTCTTTCCGCCGAAGTCGGTGTCCTGTGCTCCGCCTACATATCCCCATAGGCTTTGCGACGTACCGCCCGGCTCACGCATACCGCCCATTAGGAGCTGCTGCATAAAGAAAGCACTCTTGTATGGGATAACTTGCTCCTCGTTGGTAGGCGCAGTATATACCTCTTTACCATCGCGGTCGAGTATTCTCACCACGAGTTTAGGGGCAACGTGCTTTCCGTTATTAGCTATGCAGCAATAAGCATTAACCATATCCTTCAGTTTTACGTCAGAAGAACCGAGTGCTAATGATGGCGCATCGTCAAGATTATTAGTAATACCCATCTGATGTGCCGTATTGATAATATTCTTAATACCCATTTCCTGACCAAGACGTACTGCAATAGAGTTTATACTCTTAGCGAACGCACTCTTCAAAGGTATAGAGTCGCCAGAGAATCTGCCGTTTGCATTTGTTGGCGTCCATATAGTATTCTGATGCTTAACATTATCGTACACCTCCATTCGGATATACTCATCACGACGTTTGTCGCATGGTGTGAGTCCCTGATTCATAGCCTCTGTATATACAAAGAGCTTGAAGGTGGAACCTGGCTGACGGTCTGCCGTTACCTTATCATATTTCCACGTATCAAAGTCGATATCACCTACCCATGCCTTAACTGCACCTGTCTGTGGCTCCATGGCTACGAAAGCGCAGTGCATAAACTTAACCATATAGCGTACAGAGTCTGCCATACTCATCTCTTTCTCTATCGTACCATTGTCGTAGTCGAAGAGTTTTACCTTATGTGGCTTATTTACATAATAGACAACAGAGTCGGGATTGTTCGGGAAACGTGCCAACAGCTGTTGATAGCCGGGTTGTTTCTTGAGTATTCCCTCTATGAAACCTGGTATCACGTTACCATTTTCGTCTCTCCAAGGTTCTTGTCCGCTCCAATGACTATTAAAGTTCTTTTGAACCTGACGCATTTGTTTTGTAACTGCCTGCTCAGCATACTTCTGCATACGTGTATCGATAGTGGTGTAAATCTTCAGACCGCTACTATACAAATCGTATCCGTTTTCCTCAAGAAAACTCTTTATCTCCGCATCGTTGGCTATAGCTTCACGGAAGTATTTTGCCTGTCCGTCATAGTTCTCTTCCACCTTATAGTCGAGCTTTATCGGTGTTTGTGTCAGCTCATCAT
>CAVKAH010000065.1:8419-10255 GCA_963654095.1 Oscillospiraceae bacterium | reverse complement strand
GAGAGGTCTCCATGAGTGAGCATATTGCCGAGTACTACATTACGTCGCTTAAGACTGTTTTCGGGATTAGTGCGAGGGTTATAATATGTTGTAGCCTTAAGCATTCCAACGAGCACCGCTGCCTCCTCCGTCTTGAGATCGGCCGGTGTAGTGTTGAAATATGTCTTTGCCGCTGTTTTTATTCCGTATGAATTAGAACCGAAATCCACGGTGTTGGCATACATCGTGATTATTTCTTTCTTTGAGTAGGCTGTCTCGAGCTTTACGGCAATTATCCATTCCTTACTCTTCATGATAAGAATTTTGAGTCCTGGAATCTTACCGAGCAAACCTGTGGAATAGTTCTTTCTTACACGGAACATATTCTTTGCGAGCTGCTGAGTAATAGTAGATGCTCCTCGAGCACCATGATGGGTTACGGCATCCTTAACAGCACCGAAAAGTCCGATAGGGTCTATACCCATATGTTTATAGAATCTCTCGTCTTCGGTATCCACCAAAGCCTTAAAGAAAGCAGGATTTACTTCTTCATATTTTACTGGTGTGCGGTTCTCATTAAAGTATTTTCCGATGAGTTTACCGTCTGCGCTATATATTTCTGATGCTTCGCTAACCTGCGGATCGAGTATTCCCGAGAAATAACCCGGTGAACTACCGAACAGCCAGAGGAAGTTCATATCCACCATTCCTAAATATATAAAGAAAGAAACGATAGCCGAACAAAAGCCTATTAACGTTCTGGTATACCATCTCTTACCTTTATAAAGACCTATATACCACTTCCAGGATTGTTTTATCTTTCTAAACGTAAAGACTAAAACATTCTTTATCTTCTTGAACATATATTATTTGTTTATATTTCTAATAGACTAACACTTAGTCGTTATATGATTACAAAAGTACGAATTTACTCGTTATTACTTTAAACTTTCTATGTATTTTATGATTTCTTCAATGTTATCGGGGTGAAACCAGCGTATTAGCGGGTCGCGACGGAACCATGTAAGCTGTTTTCGGCAGTATTTTCGCGAGTCGCATTGTATGCGAAATATTGCCTCCAGCTCTGTACATTTGCCGTCGAAATATTCAAATAGCTCCTTATAACCTACGGTATTCAAGGCGTTAAGCCCTCTCTGCGGATACACGCTGCGTGCTTCTTCCACAAGTCCGTCAGCAACCATTTGCAACACTCTCTGGTTTATGCGTTCATAAAGTTCCTCACGTTCACGATTCAAACCTATCTTTATGATATTAAAAGGACGTGGTTTCTTTTCCTGTTTTCTGTATGATGTGTACGTATTACCCGTCATTAAGCATATCTCTAAAGCATGGATTACACGCTTAGGGTTCTTCCTGTCAACAATGGCATAATACTCTGGGTCTAGCTCACGTAGCTGTTCGCATAGCTTTTCAAGCCCTTCTTCCTCATATCTTTCCTTCATCATCTGGCGAGTAGTATCGTCCACTGTTGGTATGTCATCAATGCCATTGCATACCGTATCAATATACATCATGCTTCCGCCTGTTAGCAGAGCGATATGCCTATCGTTAGTGAAATATGATTCAAGGAAACGCATCACGTCCTGCTCATACATAGATGCGCTATAATAATCGCCAAGACTAAGGTTTCCCACGAAATAATGCTTTACCCTTTGCTGTTGCTCTGCGGTGGGAGCAGCCGTACCTACAGGTATCTCCCGAAACACCTGTCGAGAGTCGGCATTTATTATCGGTATGCCGAAATGTTCTGCCACACGAAGACATAGTTCTGTCTTTCCTACTCCCGTAGGTCCTAATATGACAACAAGCGTATTCTTCATCACTGCTATATAATAT
>CAVKAH010000065.1:0-8409 GCA_963654095.1 Oscillospiraceae bacterium | reverse complement strand
GACAGAAAAATCTGCTCGAATAAAATTCAAAAATACATCAAAGGTAATTTTTAGGACCCGCCTAATAGTGGGTAAACCTAAAAAAATAGTGTTCAGCTTCCTTGTCATAAGACAAAGCAGACCAAACACTATTATAATTTTCTATGCTTTCTATGGCATCATCTTACGATGCCTCTCTTTGAATTCTGTACGAAATCAATGATATAGTTTATTTCTTCACACTCTGGAAGGTTCTTTCTTATCTCTTCGATACCCTCCGCCATTATTCCCTTTGAATAAAGCAAGCGGTAAGCCTCGTGTATCATCTGTATCTTCTCGTTGCTGAAACCACGTCGACGCAAGCCAACAAGGTTTATGCCACAATATTTTGTAGGGTATTTTCCTGCTATGATGTATGGAGGAATGTCCTGACTGAAGCGTGCGCCACCCTGTATCATCACATATCCACCGATACGGCAGAACTGATGACAAAGTACGGTGCTACTAATTATGGCATTGTCGTCTATAACAACTTCGCCAGCAAACTTTGTTGCATTGCCGATAATACATCCGCTTCCTACCACCACGTCGTGAGCTATATGCACACACTCCATAAGGAGGTTGTTACTGCCAACCTTTGTTGTTCCTTTTGATGCTGTACCTCTTGATATCGTAACATTCTCACGTACACTGTTATTGTCACCTACAACGCAAGTGGTTTCTTCTCCTGCGAATTTCAAGTCTTGAGGCTTTGTACTGATACTTGCTCCAGGGAAAAACTCGTTTCCATTGCCTATACGCGCACCAGTATGTATCGTTACGCTATTCAGAAGATTATTGTTGTCGCCTATTACAGTATTTTTGTCTATAAAGCAAAACGGACCGATAATGTTGTTATCACCCAACTTTGCTTCTGGGTGGACATATGCTAACGGACTTATCTGATTCATATATATGTTATTTTATTCTACTTATTCTTTACAATCTGTGCCGTAAACGTAGCCTCTGTTACTACTTTATCACCTACAAACACATACCCCTTCATTGATGAAATGCCATGACGCACTGGGGCAAGCAAGTCTACTTTAAAGAGAAGGGTATCTCCAGGCACTACTTTCTGGCGGAATTTAACATCATCTATACGCATAAAATATGTAGACCAACGCTCTGGCTCCTCAAGAGTATTCAATACAAGGAGTCCGCCACATTGTGCCATAGCCTCAACCTGAAGTACTCCCGGCATAACTGGCTCTTGTGGAAAATGTCCTTGGAAGAATGGCTCGTTACCTGTAACGTTCTTCAAGCCAACAATGCTGTTAGCTCCAAGAGAAACCACTTTATCTACAAGCTGCATAGGATAGCGGTGTGGAAGAAGTTCGCGAATACGGTTTATATCCATTACTGGTGCTTCGTTGCAGTCGTAGATTGGAGCCTGTATCTCATGCTTTCTTATCTCGCGACGCATCAAGCGAGCAAACTTATTATTGATAGTATGTCCTGGACGAGTGGCTATAATACGTCCTTTAATAGGTCTTCCGATAAGTGCCATATCACCGATAATATCCAAGAGCTTGTGTCTTGTACATTCGTTCTCCCATACTAATGGTTTATGCTGTATATATCCAAGCTTTGTAGCATCCAAACGAGGCACTTTCAAGAAGTCTGCCAACTGGTCAAGACGCTCCTGTGTGGTTTGTCTTTCATAGATAACGATGGCGTTATCCATATCACCACCCTTGATAAGGTTGGCTTTCAGCAATGGCTCTATATCACGAACGAATACGAATGTTCTTGCCTGTGCCACCTCTTTGGCATAGTCGTCCATATTATCGAGGGTCGCAAACTGGCTATTTATAAACTTCGACTCGAATGAGCACATCGTTGTCAAGCTGAATTCTTCATCAGGAAGAATAGTGATGCATGAACCTGTCTCCTCGTCTTTTACCTCTATCTTATGGCGAATGATATAGTAGTCTTTCGGAGCGTTTTGTTCCTCTATTCCTATCTCCTTTATCTTGTCAACATACATTGCTGCTGAGCCATCAAGTATAGGGAACTCTGGACCATTTACCTGGATGAGACAGTTGTCTATACCCATTGCATATAGTGCCGACATACCATGTTCAATGGTTGATACTCTAATATCACCTTTGCCAAGCACTGTTCCGCGCTGCGTGTCTACCACATTTTCTGCAATAGCTTCTATTATTGGCTGACCGTCGAGGTCTATTCTCTGTATCTTATATCCACTATTTTCAGGAGCGGGGTTAAAGGTCACCGTAAGACTAAGTCCTGTGTGAAGTCCCTTGCCACATAGGGCAAAGCTGCCTTTAAGTGTTTGTTGTTTTGCCATATTATTGATCTTTCTGTTTTTTCAATTCTTCAATCTGCTTCTGCAGGTCATTCAACTGAGCATACATGTCAGGAAGCCTGCGGAAGATAGCCTGCGATTTGAAGTATTTCTTTGGTTCCATAGGAGGCGTACCGATAAGTGTTTGGTCATCTTTAATACTACCTGGCACTCCCGATTGTGCACCTAAGAACACCTTGTTTCCTATCTTGATGTGTCCAGCAAGCCCTACCTGACCACCAAACATACACCATGAGCCGACCTTTGTGCTACCAGCTATACCCACCTGAGCCGACATTACGGTGTTCTCGCCAATATCAGTATTGTGGGCTATCTGTACGAGATTGTCTAGCTTAACACCCTTACGAAGATATGTACTACCCATAGTAGAACGGTCGACACAAGTATTTGCGCCAATCTCTACATTATCTTCTATCGTTACGATACCTATCTGTGGGATCTTGTCATATCCGTCTGCATTAGGTGCAAAACCAAAGCCATCGGCACCGATAACTGTACCTGAGTGGATAGTAACGTTATTGCCTATCTTGCATCCATGATATATTGTAACGTTTGGATAGAATAGGCAGTTGTCGCCTACCTTTGCTCCATCGCCTATGGTAACATGGGGATAGATTTGGCAATTGTCGCCTACAACAACGTTTTCGCCTATACAAGCGAAGGGAGCAATATAGCAGTTTTCACCAATCTTTGCCGATGCAGCGATGCTTGCCAACGAACTTATGCCAGTCTTCTTTGGCTTCATTGACTCGTATAACTGCAACAATTTGGCTACTGCCTCATATGCGCTTTTCACTTTTATTAGGGTTGCTTTAACAGGATGTTCCAATACGACATCCTCGTTTACTAAGACAACGCTTGCCTCTGTATCATATAGATAATGTGTATATTTAGGATTTGAAAGGAAAGAGATAGCACCTTTCTTTCCCTCTTCTATCTTTGCAAACGTGTTTATCGCTGTGTTTTCATCTCCTTCGATATGTCCGTTAACAAACTCAGCAATCTGTTTCGCTGTAAATTCCATTTCTTTATAATTATTTTATTTATTTTGCAAATGTAATAATATTTATTTATAATTAGGACTATAAGTACTATTATTTGCGTTTTTTTCCTTATTTCATGTGTTCAACAAAGAAATTTGCTATCTGACGGAGTAAATGATTGCGTGTGTTACCTCCATAGATGCTATGGTTTCTGTTGGTATATACGTTCATTCTGAAGTCTTTATCTGCCTTCACAAGTGCTTCTGTATACTCAAAAGTGTTCTGCGGATGAACGTTATCGTCGGCAAGTCCGTGGCATATCAATAGTTCTCCATGTAGCTTTTCTGCCCTCTTTATTGGATTGGTGTCGTATCCCGACGGGTTCTCGTTTGGTGTGCGCATATATCTCTCAGTATATATAGTGTCGTAGAAACGCCAGTCTGTTGGTGGAGCAACTGCCACTCCAGCCTTAAACACTCCACGCCCTTCGCTCATGCTCATTAGGGTATTGAATCCGCCATAGCTCCATCCCCATATTCCGATGTTATCTTTATCGACATAAGGTAATGTGGCAAGATACTGCGCAGCCTCCACTTGGTCTTTCGCCTCAAGCTCTCCGAGCTTTAGATAAGTGCATTTCATAAAGTCGGCACCTCGTCCTCCAGTACCTCTACCGTCTACACAAACGAGGACAAATCCCCTATCTGCTATATATCCATCATATAGGCAACCTTGTCCCATAGAGCCTAACGACCATGAGTTAACTACCTGCTGACTACCTGGTCCGCTATACTGCCACATTATCACGGGATATTTCTTGCTTGGGTCAAAGTCGTGCGGTTTTACCATCACGCCATTGAGTTTCACCCCTTCAGAGGTAGTAAAAGAGAAGAATTCCTTTGTCGGCAAATCATATTCCTTTAGCTTTGCCTTCAGCTCTGCATTATCGTTTACTACGGCAATCTGCTTGCCATTGCCACTATAAGTGGAATATTCAAACGGAGTATTCCTATCGCTCCATCTGTTTATGAAATACTTAAAGTTCTTGCTGAACGTTCCGCTGTTCCATCCATCCCTATTGGTGAGGCATTGCGTCTTACCATTCTTACCTGTTACGTATACCTGTCTGTTCATCGGATCTTTACCCACAGCCTGATAATAAGCATTGCCCGTCTGCTCATCGTACCCATATACATCCGTTACATCCTTATTGCCAGATGTCAATTTCTTTACCAAACTGCCGTTCATGCTATACAGATAGAGTTGCATATATCCGTCTCTGTCGCTTGGCACGAGTATATGGTTGTCGGTAAGCATTATGCTGCTCATCGCTTCCTCTGGCACATACTTGTCGTTTGTCTCCTTTATCAATAGTTGCGCCACCGTACTACGAGGGTTTACGGCATAAAGACACAGCTTGTCCTGATGCCTGTTGAATGTATATACTATCACCTTTTGTGCATCTTTCGTTGCATAAAGGCGTGGGATATATCCGTCGGCATCAAGCGGCACTTGCAACTTGCGTGTCTGATGCGACTGTATATCATAGCTATAAACGGCAACTTTGGAGTTTTCCTGTCCTGCCTTCGGGTATTTGTAGGTATAGAGTCCTGGATATTCCGAATATTCTTTTTTCTCTGGATTGCTACCTTTAAACATCTGCAATGAATATTGCGGAACGGCTGTTTCATCATACTTTATCCAGCATATCATAGTGCCGTCGGCATTGAACGTTAAGGCTGTGCTAAAACCAAACTCCTCTTCGTTCACCCAATCTGGTATTCCGTTAATCACTTCGTTCTTCTTGCCGTCTTTCGTAACCTGACTTTCTGCATTGCCGTACAACAGTTTAACGAGATAGATGTTATTATCGCGAACGAAAGCCACCTGCTTTCCGTCAGGCGACCATACAGGCGACTGCTGAGGTCCGTAGTCGGAAAGCTTTTCCAGCTTACGACTACCAATATTATAAATGTAATATACGGCTGTGAAAGAGCGGCGGTATATCCTTTCCGACTTGGTTTGTATAAGTAGTTTTGAGCCGTCTGGACTCATTATATAATCCTCAAAAGAGTCGATTTTCTCCCCCAATGTATTGTTTACATCAAACAATACGTCGGTCTGTTTACCAGTTTTGAATGAATATCTTACTATCTTCTTTCCGTCTTTGCTTACCTGAGCATAGCTTCCTCCATCGTCGAGAGCAGTAATACTGCCTATTCCTTTGGCTGCAAACTCACCAGATGTTATATCTTTTAGCGACAACTTGTTTCCTGCAAGTGCAGACGAGAAGCCCATTATCAATGCGGCACACATTATTATAATCTTTTTCATATCGTTAGATAATTATCTGTTTTCACTGTGGTATTTCGCCCTTTCATCATCATACGGCATACCCCAATTAGGGGCAAAGGTAATGTTTTTCTTTATACTAAATGATTATACATATTTAAAAGATATTAATTACCTTTGCATTATCAATAAAATATTACTACAAAAGATGGAGCATTACAATTCTTTCAGCAGGTGGATAAGAGCTAAATTCCCGTTCCGCGTACAGAAGATCTCTATAGATGCGGGCTTCTCATGTCCCAACAGAGACGGTAAGATCAGTAGTGGTGGATGCACCTTTTGTGATAACAAAACATTCAATCCATCATACTGCAACAGGGCGTTATCCATAGCCGAACAGATAAAAGATGGTAAGAAATTCTTCTCGCACAAATACCCCGACATGAAGTATCTTGCATATTTTCAGGCATACAGCAATACATACGCAAGCCTTGATGTGATAAAAAGGAGATACGAAGAAGCATTATCTTGTGATAACATCGTAGGATTAGTAGTTGGCACACGCCCCGATTGCATCAACAAAGAACTACTCGACTACCTTGAAAACCTTAACCATCAGACCTTCCTTACCATAGAGTACGGCATCGAAAGCACTAACGAGACGACCCTCAAAAGGATAAACCGCGGGCACACTTTCTCATGCTCTGCAGATGCTATTGCCGAGACTCACGACCGTGGAATAATAACTGGTGGGCATATCATAGTGGGACTTCCTGGTGAGTCAGAAGCCGACATCATCATGCAAGCCGATAGGATTTCCGAGACGAAACTCGACATTTTGAAGATTCACCAGTTACAGATTATCAAGGGAACAAAACTTGCTGAGGAATACTCAGCCCACCCTTTCCATGTGTTCGCCGTAGACGAATACATACGCACAATAGGCGAATACATACGCCATTTGCGTAAGGATATCATCATTGAGAGATTTGTTTCGCAATCGCCAAAAGAGCTATTGCTTGCCCCCGACTGGGGAATTAAAAACTATGAGTTTACCAATAAGCTCAACAATTACCTAAGGGAAAACGAGATTTATCAAGGCGACAAATGCCTCAACACGTAGCATTTATCACTTGCTGCACATCTTTTGCAACTTTGAATAATTATCACTCCGCATAAATTCCTGCAGGTTGGAGGCAGGGTTACAATGGAAATACTTTTCCACAACACATACATATTTAGTCTTAAACACCCTTTCTCCTATCGCCTTGTTGCATAGCCACATTATCTTACCCACATGCAAGTCGCGCTCCAACTGCGGACGTTTCTCAAAATTGTGCATAGGATACAGACTCATAAGATAAAAGCAAAGAGCATCTGGCACTATGTTTTGCCTGTTCATACTCTTACGCTGCGCCTTGGGATAATACTTCTGATACAGAGGATACTCCTCACCCAAATACTTGTCGATAGATATTCCAATCGTTCCGTTACCTATTATAATACTCTGGTCTAACGCTCCTATCTGCATATAAATCATAGGAACGTTTATCCCCGGAAGCAACTTCTTTAGATTGTCGAATGCTGTATTGAACGAAGCATTAATATCATCGATATTGGCATATTTAGACTCTGCATCCGATATAAGCGTCTGCAACACGGAGTCCTGATAAAACGAAAGGAACTTATTGTTTATCGCAGGGTCGTCCACCTCACCGAGTTTCAGCATATCCTCTATAAGCGTGCGGGTCTCCATAGGGAAGTCTGTGTTCATCTGCTGTAGGGCTGAGAAGTCGCTTGTAGTAAGATATTGACTCTCCAAACGGTCATATCGGCATACCTCCACACGCTGTTGCTCACCTTCTGTAATATCAAAAGGCTTCAGCTTAAACTCACATGACTGGAGCATAAGTACCAATATAAATAATATGAATACGTATCTTCTCACTACAAAAATATCCTTAATTTACGGCTGCAAAATTACTAAATTATATTACACAATCAAAGTTATTAGCTAAAAAAAATAAATAAAACACCTTTTAGACTATTAAAAGGTTTAATTTTTTATAATTTACCGACCAACATCAAGTATTTAACGCATCATCACATTTATACATAGCAACAAACAATGTACCACATAACAGCACGCTAAGTATATTCTAAGCTATCATCAAGTATATCCTAAGCCATCGTCAAGTATATCCTGAGCAACATCCATGTTACACCTTATTAATATATATAATAGAGCTACTAATTTCACAAAAGAAACTTATAACATTCCAAAAGCAAACTTTATAGACGAAAAACAAGGAAAACGCATTAAAATTACAAAATATTACAAGAAATTATGTCATTTTGCAGATTTCTACAAGAATATTCTCTTAATATTAAATAAATTATTATATTTGCAACCATATTTACGATAAAATAAAAGTATAGGTATTTTTATAACAGAAAATAAGCGCAACAAACACTTAAAATAATTAAGGATATTATAACACAACATAAATTTTAATTTAAAGGAACACGGTATGAGAAAACTATTACTTACAACAGCCGTATTGGGTTTGACAGCCACAACGATGTGGGCAGGTAAACCTGGAAGCAAATACGCAACCGCCATTGAAGCACAAGCTGGCGAGAATAAGTATTCCGTTAGTGGGGATGTTGCCGACTCAGTAGTATGGAAATTTACTCCAGACAAGGACTACGTCGCAAAAGTTGGCCCACTTGCAGGTAGCTACGACTATGTGTATGTCAGCACAATTAAGACGAACGCTGACA
>CAVKAH010000064.1:0-12281 GCA_963654095.1 Oscillospiraceae bacterium | reverse complement strand
GACAAACGATAGTAACCGATGTGGGAAAGATAATGCTGAGCCTTTTCCTCATCGGTTATCTCCATACCTCTTGTTTTGAGTAGCTGCACTAACTCTTGAGGTGTGGAATATGCCTTTATAAATGGAATTCTTGTTGCCATATATCTATAAAAACAAAAACGACCCGCACATTTGAGCATCGTTGAGAGGCTTGGCGGGTTCTCGTGTTGCAAAGGTACGAACAATCATTGATAACGCAAACTTTTTTGTAAGAGAATCACGCAATAGTGGATTTTTGTGTATCTTTTATGTTATTACAATCCCCCAAAAACTCAAAAGAATAACAATCTATATAACATTTTTTTTAAAAAATCTGTCATTCTGTCATCGCATTACGATAAACCTCTATAAATCAAAAGGATAAGCAGGGTTGACAGAAGCTTTTGTTTAAAGATATCTGTCATTAACTGTCAGCCACCAAACGCCAAGCTTTTTCTGTCTAAACGTTTAATACACAATACTTTAAACATAGTTTTACCCATAAACTTTCCTTCTGTTACCTATATCATTTTGATGCATTACCCTATACTATTTTACCTGAAAAGTGGGTACTTTTATTTAAGAAATCGGCTTATATGAAAAAAATAGGGCTTATATGACAAAGAAAAACGACTAAATCCGTTTCTCCACCCCTATGACAGATTAGTGACAGATAGATGACAGATATTGTAAACACATATTACCTATTTACAATATAACATCCTTATATACAAATACTTATATTCTGTCGCTGACAGAATGATAGATAAAACAAAAACAAAAAAAGAGGATGTGCCTGTTTTGACACATCCTCAATAAGATTATTTAGTTAGTAAAATGTATCCTAAGGAATACACCACCCACTATTTTGCAACCTTTACACACTTGCCATTAGCATATCTAACAATGTTGATACCCTTGTTATTGCTGCTTACCTTCTGACCAGAGATGTTGTAGCGAGCAACCTCTACTACAGAGTCTCCTGCCTGTGCTTGATGTATGCCAGAAGTTTCCTGCTCAACAACCTTAGTGAAGTCTTTCCAAGTGTCGGCTTCTGCATAAGCATCCTTTGAGCCCTTTGGTACATAAAGAGTACAATCGTCAGTAGATATACCCATGAATACACCACGCTCACATGTAGGAGGAGTTACGGCATTGCAGTAGATTTCAGTTACGGCAAAGTCTGTTAGGAATGCAGCCTCGCCGATGCTAGTCAATGTTGAAGGTAGAGTAACCTTTGTCAAGGCATTACATGAAGCAAACGCTTGCATATTTAAAGTCTTCACTCCCTCAGGGATATTAACCTCTGTCAAGGCAAAGCAATATGCGAAACCACTCTCTGGAATAGTCTCCAAAGCAGGAGAAAGCTCCAATGTAGTTACGTTTTCGCAGTCGTTGAAACAACCATAACCGATAGTCTTTACAGACTCTGGCAACTTGATTTCAGTAAATGCCATACAACCATTGAATGTGCTTTCACCTATCTCTGTCAATGCTTTAGGGAAGGTAATGTCTGGCAAATTCTCATTGTTCTGGAAGGCATAAGAACCGATAGTCGTAACACCTTCAGGAATATTCACCTCCTTAAGCTCTGTACAACGGTCAAACAAGCTCTCGCTAATTGATGTCAAACCATCAGGGATGTGTGCCTTTGTAAGACTGCTACATGAGCTGAAAGCACCACCCAAGGTAGTAACACTATTAGGAACGTCTACCTCTGTAAGTGATGAGCATGATGAGAAAGCACCGTCGCCAATCTCTTGAAGAGTAGCATTGAACTTAATTTCTGTCAGTTTCTTGCAACGTTCAAAAGCACTAGACTTAATAGCAACCAATGCTTCTGGGCATGTAAACTTCTCCAATTTACTATCAGAGAAAGCAGCATCACCGATTGTCTCCAATGTTGCAGGCAGCTCTACCTGTGTCAATGCAGTGTTTGCAAATGCACTAGCAGCAATCTCCTTTACTGTAGAAGGTATCTTTACCTCTGTAAGAGAAGAACATCCAGACAATACATGGTCGCTTATTGCCATACCTTCTGGGAACTCGAAACTTGTCAATGATGTATTTGACAAAGCATAGCTACGTATCTCCTTAACCGACTCTGGTATTGTTACGCTCTCAAGTGCCTTACACTTATAGAAGCAACTATCGCCAATAGCAGTTACAGATGTAGGCAACTTGATGCTCTTTAGCTTAGCGCAGTTAAAGAACATAGCATTGCTCATCTCATTTGCCGTTGTATAATATTCTACATTCTTAGAACCTTTGTATGATACATAGTAAGCCTCTCCACCTGCAACGATACTTGCATCCGTAAGGTCAAGGCTCTCCAATACGCCGTCTGACGTTTTGTTGTCCTGATCCTGACCTGCCATATCGCGTAATAGGATGATGTCGGTTCCATTAAGCGGACCAGAAACCTTTAGTTCGCTGATAGTGTACTTATCATCTGAAGATATCTTTTCAGACAACGTTCCAGCATTGTCAAGGACAACAGTTGTCTGTGCCTGAGAGTAAAAGACAGACGCAACAAAAGCTGTAGTGAGTAATAATTTCTTCATAAGCCTTATTTTCAATGAAACATGTTAATTGTCTTTATTTAGCAACCTTAATGGTTTTGCCGTCATGCTGACGGATTATATTTATACCTTTCTGCATCTTACCGAGTTTCACTCCGTCGATAGAATATATGCTTTCATCATCTGACGAAACATAATCAGAAGCTACCTTACTGATATCTGATGTATGAGTAACAGATACATTCTCGGTAAACAAAGTATATAATGTAGAGTTCTTCTGATCCCATGCAGTAACAAATTTATCACCTTCAAGTTTATCAGAAACCCATAGTTCAACCTTAGAATTCCCTTCTGATGCAAACTCTACAGGCTCACTTGCGTTACCTTCATTATCAAATACCGTATATTCGCCATTAACCGAATACGAGGTGTTGTCATATTTCAGATAGAACAAAGCGGTACAGTCGTCTCCTAAGTTGCGTATCTTGAAATAACCATACTGGTAAGAATTCTGTACAGGAACAAAAGCCTTACCGCCATTATCCCATAGAGCCTTACCCTCCATGTCTAGCTTTTGGTAATAAACACCTTGTATTCTCTTGTCTTCGTAGTTGAAACTCTTATATAGGCAAGCAAAGGTATTGTCGTTTGGACAGTATGTTACTGTAGGGCGATTAGACACATAGCTGACGTTGCCACTATAGTCAAGGAGCACACCTGTGGTCTGTCCATCAAGTCCGATGGTAAGGTCGCTATTAATATAAAGAACCCTTCCTTGCATATCGCCGTCTATTACCGTTATCAACGCACCATTATCTGGACCTGGCTGTACCTCTATCACTTCCATAATCTTAGATGAAGCATAGCCACCTGTATATACGGTTTGTGGACTGTCCAACTTTATATCACCAGTCTCTGTGTTGACGATGTTTGCCAATATGTTTCCATCAGCATTAGCCCAAAGAAGCATAGCTTCCTTTTCACCAGATTTCAACAAGAAAGGATAAGGATGCATATTCACATCCCTTGAAGTCTTAAACACATCCTTCTTCCAAACACAATTTCCGTCTTTGTCAAGTTTCTCCAGATGGGCATAATCATTTACCATTTCCTTATCGCAGAAACGATATACGCAGAGTAGTCCATCGTCTTCGGTATTCATCATGATCATTCCTGAAGACAAAGGAGAGCCAACTCCATCGTTTAGTGTGGTGCCCTGCCATAGTAGCTCACCTGTAGGTGAGTACTTGTAAACGGTATAGAAGAGGCTATCCAACACAGCGTCTTTGTTGTTTCGCATATCCTGTACTGCAACAAAGGCATTACCCTCTTGGTCGGTTTGCAAATATTGGTTATACGATGTCCATGCACGGTTCTTTTCAGCAGAAATCACCTTTCCGCCTCTTCCCAATAACCTTTTGCCGTCTTTGTCTAGTATCTGCATACGGTAACAAACACCGTCATTAGAGGCGCATGTAAACAATATATATGTGTCGCCGTTGCTGTTTTGAGTAATCTCTTTGTCATAATATCCCAAGTCGGATGGCGTAACTTGTGTTCCATCACCTGCATTTATATACAAACAAGAAATAAGGGAAATAAATAATAGTAAAACTTTTCTCATACACAAATAGTATTTTGTCATTTTGTTAATATATTGATGCAAAGTTACATTGTTTTCTATTGCGCACAACAAAACTATATCTATATGTTTTATATTTCATGAAATATAAGTCAAAATAGTATCATATTAGTATAAGTTTTGGATATTTATTAAATTAATTGTAACTTTGTGCTGATTTATAGATACATTATGATAGCATTGAAAAAACTGATATTTTTTACCTTTACTGTTATTTTATTAACCTTTCAGTCGTGTTCTTCCCATCAAAATGAGGCACAACGGCTCATTGCTATTGCCGACAGTTGCAAGAAGGTAGACAACTCTTTAATGGCATTACAATATTATATTAAAGGTCTTATTGCTGCCAATAATGAGTCGAACGACTATCTTGCGATGCGTAGTGCAGGAAATATCAGTATTCTTTATAACGGATTTGGAAACGTTGGGGGTAGTCTGCAATACAACAAAATAGGCTATAAGCTCTCTGTAAAGCTCAACGACACTACCGCCATGTCTTCATTTCTGTCGAACTATGTTACTTACTATTGCAACGCCAACGACTCTGCAAACGCACGAAAGTATTACAAACTGCTCACCAATATGACACCTCCGAAAGGCAGAAAGAGGCACAAATATTTCTGTTTGTATGAACATGCACGCATCATGAAGTGTGTGGGCAACTACCCAGAGGCAATCAGAATCCACAAGGAAGCACTTGAATATGCACAGAAGAATAAGTTGAACGACACGTTTGTATTATTCCAAAATAGCGAGATAGGTAACCTTCTGGTGCTGCAACACCGCTATCAAGAAGCGATAAACACGGGAAAGGAGTGTCTTAATCTGGCATTGAAGCTAAAAGATAAAGAGCTTACTCTTAACTCATACAAGATACTTGTAGATGCTTATGTGGGACTAAACGACAAGGATTCTGTCTATGAATATCTCGAAAAATACTATAAACAGAACACGGGAGTCTATAATATGCATAAGTTCTTCACGCTCCAAAACGATCTTTATCAGTTTGAAACGGAGCAGCATCAGCATAAGATAAACACCCTAACCCTGGGGATTTCCATCGTTGCAACCCTTTCTGCCATCCTTGTATTCCTATTGTTGGTAATCGTTAGAAAGAACAAAGCGTTAAGGAAAGCACAGACTATCGTAGTGAACAACGATAAGGAAATCATTAAGTTGGAGCAACAGCACAATACGAAAGCTACAGATGCAGAACCTACCAAGCCTACTTACTCTATCCCAATAGACCAGAAGCAGCAGTTGCTCATAGAGATTTCCAATGTTTTTGAGGACCTTTCTATTATATCAGATGTGGACTTTAGCATCGTCAAAATGGCAGAACTCGTAGACTCAAACGTAAAATACGTATCAACGGTAATAAACGAGAAATACGGTAAGAGCTTTAAAAATGTGTTGAATGAGTACAGAGTGAAGGAAGCTTGCAAGATGCTTACAGACCCCGACTATGAACATTACACAATAAAAACTATATACGAAAGCGTGGGCTACCGTAATGCAGCAAGCTTTATCAGAGTGTTTAAGAACATAAAAGGTATGACTCCTTCTATATATCAAGTTATCAGTCGCGAGAACTAAAAGGTAGACTTATTGCATATAAGTACCCACCTTATATATAATAAGGTATAGGCTAACGCATCAAAAGATATATCATATTTGCTTCTTAAGTATATATTGCGCAGTCTGAATCATAGAGAACACATAATGCTGCAATGGTTTAAAGGCATCGCTCATCTTAGTTTCCACTAAGCTGCCATCCTTATTTATATTATAGCAGAAGCTCTTTTGCATCTTGGGATTATATACATAAACCATCTTGTCTGTACGTGCAATCACTTGATTGTCGGCAGAATAGAACACCATAGGACGGGGAGAAGACAACAAATCTTGCCCGAAACCATCATACTCATATCCCATATTAAGGATAGACAATAATGTTGGCATCACGTCTACTTGTGTGGCAAGTCCATCATATCTCATACTTGGCACACCCGGACCGAATATCATTAGCGGTATGTGATTATACGATTCTGGTGCTTCTGTAGTGGCTTTACCCACAAGTTTGCCATGGTCTGCCATTATAACAAATATAGTGTTTTTATACCAATTCTCCCTCTGCGCCTTCTTCAGGAAATCTCCAATAGCCCAATCAGCATATTCCACAATCTGCGTTTCGGGGGCTTTTGTCTTTGGTTTGAAATAGGATGGTATAACGTAAGGTGGATGATTGCTTATGGTAAGCAATGTGGCAAAGAAAGGCTTTCCCTTAGCCGCACGCTGGTTTATGGTATTCAAGGCATAGTTGAAAAGGTAATGATCAGACACGCCAAAGCTATTCACCACCTCACTCTTGGGATAACTTTCTTGAGAGAAAATCTCGTCATAACCGTTTGTTGTGAAGAAGGCTTTCATGTTGTCATATTGCGCTTCGTGGGTCATAAAGAACATATTATGGTATCCGTATTCCTTTAATACCGTAGGGATACCCGTACGATGAGGGGTTACAGTGCCCTTCATCAGATTGCGGAACATCAGTGCTGGAAACGAATAAAGAGATGCTGTCATGCCGTGGTTAGTATGTATTCCCGCACTATAACAATTAGTGAAAGCAAGAGAATGGTTATACAATGAGTCGAGCGTTGGCGTAAGATGCTGCTCCTGACCAAATGTTTTCATCAGGCTTGCCGACATAGATTCCATGAGAATAACAACCACATTGCGCTTCACAGGTACTCCTTTTGTAACAACAGAACGGCGCAGAACGTGCATACTATCTACCTTTCCTTCTATCTTCAGCGACATTCGGGCAGAGCTTATTGCCTCGGGATAAGACATGAGATGCAACTCGCTATTCTCCTTGCGCATATCATCGAGAGCACTTGTAAGTAGGTTGAAGGCAGGGTTAATGCCAAGCTGGTTAAGGAAAGGGTCATCACAATAGTATGCCTGACTTATCTTTATCGGATTGTAACCCGTTCTTCCACGAATACCAAACATACACAGTAGCGACATGCACACGGCTACTACAAACCGCATAGCTACAGGCATTATGAACATATCATCCTTGCGCCGCCCATCAATCTTCTTATCAAAGAAGCGGCGCAGATATATCAAAATGGTGATATATGCCGCAGTAAATATAAAATAGGTGATAATATGCAGGATATAAGACTTCTCCTGAAACACCATACCTGCCGTAGTGGCGGCATAGCCGAACCACTCAAATATAGAAGAGTTTATATTCTTAAAGAAATATTCAAAGTATGGTGTGTTTGCCGCAGATACCATAAACACTACGGCATATAGTACAAAGAACCACCAGTTTGCTACTTTTCTCAATGCCTTACCCGTATATCCAAACGCTGCGGCAATAAGAGTTACGACAAGTGGCACTATCATAACGTAACAGGCTGTAACGTTGTCAAACCATAAACCTTTTAGGAAAGCTACTGCTACATTTGCTTTTTCGTCGGTTATCATGCCGTGAAGACACGTCAGTTCTACCAAGCGGAACAAAGTCAACACTACAAGTGATACGGCATGAACAGATAGTAGCCATGACATTGAGAGAAAGAATTTCTTGTTTCGGAACATCTGTTAGAGTAATTTTTCTGTTTTACTTGTGTATATGTAAAAATAATGCTTTAGTTGTAACCAGGGCAAAATGTATGCCCCAAAAACCTTTCAACCTTTCGATAATCAATGCGAAAACTGTTTAATCCAATGCGATATATTGTATTGGCATACTATGTCGTCTTTTATACGATCGATCGGACTTTTTATATCTGGTATGCTGTTGTATTTGCGGCTGATGGTTGTTTTGAGCATTATTTTTTGTGGACTTTAATTTAAAACTAAGTATTCCTATAGCAAAGGTACACTTTTTATTTAGAAAATCGGTTAACTAAGCGTATTGATAATCGTTTTTTCGGTATATTGCCTGCGTTTTTCTCTGTTACATAGTGAAATACACAAAAAATTACTAACTTTGTGGTCAAAGTTACATATTGACGTGACATAATCATTTTCTAAAATATTATAAGTTTCTAGTCTTTGCCATTTTATGCCAAAGACTTTGTTTCTTGCGCCTTTGCACTATGGCAGTAATTGTTAAAAGTTTAAAGAAAACAGAGTAAAATTTGTAAGTTCACATTTCTTTATTTATTTTTGTACATAGAATTGAACATTTTTGTTACAAGAATTGAACATTTTTGTTACAGGAATTGAACATTATGTATATATATGTTTGTACGAGCTGAATATCAGGAAGTTAAATCAAGACTGGAAGAACAAAGAATGTTTATCCAAGTTATCGCAGGACCTCGGCAAATTGGTAAATCAACTTTGGTGGGTCAGGTATTGGATAAAATAACATTGCCCTACAGCAGTTTTTCAGCAGACAATGAATTGAATGTCACTCAAGCTTGGATAAGCAATGTATGGGATGTTGCCAGAAATGAGATGACTGTTCGTCATGAAAAGGAGCATATCCTTGTTATTGATGAAATTCAGAAAATTGAGAATTGGAGTGAGGTGGTCAAAAAAGAGTGGGATCGTGATACCCGTGAAAATAGGAACCTTAAAGTTCTTCTTTTAGGCTCTTCGAGACTTTTGCTCAAAAAAGGTTTGACAGAGTCTTTGGCGGGTAGATTTGAACTGATACGGATGGGGCATTGGAACTTTCTCGAAATGAGGGAAGCTTTTGACTGGACACTCGACCAGTATATTTATTTCGGTGGCTATCCAGGTACAGCCCCATTGATTTCAGATGAAAGAAGGTGGAAAAAATACGTCAAGGATTCTTTGATAGAGTCTGCATTAGCTAATGATGTACTTGGTACGACAAATGTTTATAAGCCAGCTTTGCTAAAGCGTCTGTTCGAGTTAGGATGTTCTTACTCGGGTGAATTATTGTCGCTAACCAAGATGATGGGACAACTTCAAGATAGAGGTAACGTGACGACCCTTGCCAATTATATTCAGGTCTTGGATGAATGTCATTTGCTTGCAGGACTACAAAAATATTCAGGCGACACAGCAAGAAGGTATGCATCGGTTCCTAAATATCAGGTGTATAACAGTGCTTTGATGAATGCCTATTCCACTACTGATTTTCATGAGCAGCGCCTTGATTTGGAAAAATGGGGACGACTTGTGGAATCGGCAGTAGGATCTCATTTGCTGAATTATGCCGATAAATTGAATTACATGGTTTACTATTGGCGAGAGAAGAACAATGAGGTGGATTTTATAGTGGAGCGTAACCGTAAAGTATGGGCAATTGAAGTAAAAAGCGGAAAACGTGGTATGAACAAAGGTCTTGGCTTGTTTAGGGAGGCTTTCAATCCTTACCGTGCCTTTATCGTTGGTACAGATGGGATTCCTGTAGAGGATTTCTTGTCTGCAAATCTTGATGATTTTTTTGTTTGATGTTATCAATATGTGATGGATATACCTGTGTTTTTCTCTGTTACAGAACGAAACATACATAAAATTATAGGCGTGTTCTAAGGATTTCACGCATTATTAAATACATCAAAGGTATTTTTTAAAACCTGCCTATAATGCTTTTTTGTCTATTTATGCTGCAAAAGTAGTTATTTCATTACAAATAAAGGTGTCATAATTGTAAAAATATGTATCTTTGCATTAAGGAATCATCCCCTTTAAAGAAAGCATGAAGACTGTTATAGCAGAACAATATATAAAATACACTAAATTTATCAATAGCATACCATTGCTTTTCAATACCGATAACGGAGAGGTATTGAAAGACAAGCGCAATAAAGTCAGACGTTTGCATCACGACGGGTTGACTTTTATAGCCAAGCGATATAAGAGAGTGAATTTTATACAAAGCATAATATATACTCATTTCCGCCGAACAAAGGCAGAAAGAGCCTTTCTCTTTGCCGATGAATTTCATAAACGTGGAGTTAGCTCCCCACGTGCAGTAGCATATATGGAGGATTATGAGCGTGGTAGGTTTACGGTAGGCTATTTTGTATATGAGGAAAGCAAGGGCAAGGAGGTCTTTCAAGAGCTTGTTAAGAAGGAACAATTCGACCATGCGCTAGCCGACGCTGTTATAGATTATATTGTGTTTATGCATAGCCGAGGGGTGCTACATGGCGACCTTAACTCTGCCAATTTCCTATATACCATAGATGCCGAAGGTAAATATCACTTCGATATGATAGATACTAACCGCTCGCATTTCTGCGATGGATGGCCCACAGACAAACAATGTCTTGAGAACCTAAAACGCTTTACTCACCGCCGCGATCTATATGAATACGTAGTTAGAGGATATGCTAAGCGTAGGGGTTGGAACGAGGAGGAGACTCTCAACAAAGCCATTATGCTGCTCGACAGGTTTGAGAATAGAAAAAAAATGGTGCACTGATAATCTTTCATACAGTACACCATCTATATTTATTCTATTATTCCTTTTTCCCAAAACTTATTCAAAGGTCCGAAATCTTTTGTCAAAAGCCAATATAAGGCTTTTACTTTGCTTCTCAAAATTTGCCACTTAAGAGATTTTTCTTTATCTTGTTTTCCAACAAGAGAAGCATCAAAGTCTTTTCCTTTAAATGTGAAAGTTTTGCGAAAAGCAGAATTTGTCAATCCCCATTTCATAAGAAACTGTAGTTGCCCCATATTCTTTCGTATACGTGTCGTAGACTTCGTCTCAAAATGATATACTCTACTTGCAGACAACCCTTTCATATACCTAATTCCGCAGAGCCACAACTTTGCAGTAAAGTCTGGATCACTATACATTCCAGGAGACAATTCCACACTATATCCTCCAACTAAATCCCATATATCTCTATGCACGATATTGGGCGGCAGTGTAGCTCCCATCCAATCACGCAGTTTTATTTTCCTGAAATTCTTTAGCAATTCATCTTTGCGGAAAGACTCTATAGAGTCTCCAAAGTCAGCATTCAATACTGAACACCCTGGAGTATGTGGCTGTATTGTTGTGGAAGACAGAAAGAATCTGTTATCTGGACGGTTTTTAATTTCTTCATATAGTGCCTTATCCCATTCAGGAAGCACGTACATATCATCATTGACAAAACATATATAGTCTGTCTTAACCTTACTGCGCATCATATTCATAGCAAGACATACACCAACGTTATGGGGTGTATAGGTGTAGTCTAATCCTTGTTCGCGCACCCATTCGAGAGTGCCGTCGCTCCCATCATTAACATGAACAATAATCTGATGCTTATATGTTGAATTCTTCTTTATGCTCTCAACACATAATTTCAAAAAAGCAAGATTATTCCATGTGGGAATAAAAATTGAAAATAAATCTTTAACCTTTGCCGTATTCTCCATTTATCGATATGTATTATGTTATTATCCAAATCGTCATCTTTTATCCTTATTCTCCCGTCGTAGGTAAGGAGAGTGTATTCCTATTCCTTGGAAGTCAATTTCTTTAAATCATAATACATCAATCTTGTATGCAACGACTTATCTATGTCATATCCAAGATTTTCAGCCTCTTGTTGCTCTGAGGAAAACAAAAATTGAAAATCATTCTTCTGATAGAAACCCAGAGGAGCCACCTTGTTATAAGCATCAACAATCAAAAAGCGACACCCCGTCTTGTTCTCTTCATCTATAAACCAAGACTTCACAAAGTCAAGCAACTCTGTACCTATTCCTTGGTTACTAAACTCGCTATTGATTCCAATTCGTCCAATCAGCACCCCTGGATAGCGACGCATACGTTTTTCTCGAGGAATACCCTGAGAGACCTTGCGACCACGATTATTCGGAATCACATCCACCCGAATACTATCATTCGACAATGTGAACATGCAAACAATCACCTTTGGGTCGTCATCCAAAACGAAGCAATATGTCTTGCCCAATAGTTCTGCTTTATAGCGCATGGCATCATGGAGGAAGAAATCATCAAGATCATCGTCCCCACAAGTAAACGGATGACAAGACTGCAAAATCTCGTCATCCAATTTCTTCAACTTGCACTTTTCCAGTAAGAATCCCATTACATCCCTGCCTTTCTCAAGATGGCACGAGCTTCTGCTATCTTG
>CAVKAH010000063.1:0-12389 GCA_963654095.1 Oscillospiraceae bacterium | reverse complement strand
GCTGACACACAAGAGGAAGAAGCTGTAGACCTAAATGGAGCCAGCGCAGGCAGCTCCAATAAGTATTACCCATTCAGCAAGGGTGTTACTTATTACATGACCATGGTAAAAAGTGGCGAAGCAGCATTTAATCTGGCATTGGAAGAGACTGATGACCTAAGCGGAGGTCTGTCTGCAGAAGCTCCTGTAGTATTGTCTACTGAGCACACAAACTATCTCGGCGACCCATATTACAGTGGTTATTACTCTTATAACACTTACTCTAAGTTTACTGCAACAGAGACAGGATTGCTCACATTAAAATCTATTGATTGGAACAGAGCCGTTGTTGGTGAAACATCCTATACAAGCGAATACTTCGACGGAACATATCTTACAAAGATTCCTGTTGTAGCTAACAATACATACGACATTACAGTTAACACATATAATCCTATATGTTTCCAAGCTGAGATGTCATTCCCAGAGACAGGAAGCCTCGATGTTCCTTTCGAAATGAAAGAGGGCGATAACACTGTTCCTGCTGCTAACAAGGACTACTATTACACATACACACCTACAACAACAGGATACATGACAATCAGCAGCGAGAGCAGTCTTCCTGGAGGTTGCGTAAAGATTTACGATAGCAAGTCGTCTATTCAGTATAGCTACGTAAAGGCACAGTCAGAAAAAGGTTCTTACAACGTTCGTGCAGAGATAACCTATATCCCTTCTTCACCATTCTATATTGTAGTAAGTCGTACAGACCAAGCTGAGGCTGACGAGACTTTCACACTAACAATGGAAAGCTATAAGGAAGGCGAAACTGAGGACACTCCTATCGCTATCGATGAAGTACCTGCAGAAAAGACAATCCCTACAGCTACTGGTTCATACTTCTACAGCGTTAAAGTTCCTGCTAACACCAACAAGTTCTTGCACGTTGAGACAGGACTTGGCACATCTGCATCATACGGAACATTGGTTGCTGTTTACCCACAAGGCTCAAGCGCATATAGCGGTAAGTCAGGTTATGACAACATCGACGTAGACGTAACTAATACAGAGGATCAGGTATATATCATCAAGGTTACCTCTAACGAGTCTACTCCTATAAAATTTAAAGTAAGCTATAAGGACATCTCAAAGGGCGATCTTGCTACAAATCCTGAAGATGCAGTACTTGGAGAGAACAAAATTACATCAAACGGTACAAGATACTATAAATATACTCCTACAAAAGACTGCAAGCTCGTTGTAACTGCAACTCCAGATATGGAGGTTTCATTCCCAATGGGAACTGGTATGTGGGACGGAAGCTATGATGCTGTACAGAGCGGTGTTGACTTCTACTTCGCAGCAACAGGCGATAAAGAGTATCTTATCAAGCTTGAAAACTGTAAGGTTGACGATGTATTCACTCTCGCAGAAGGTGAGTTCAAGGCTGGAGAGACACGTGAGAAGCCAGCAGAAGTAGATAGCGAGTACACATTGACACCTACAAACGCTACAAACCTCTGGTTGTCACACACAGCAAAGAAGGATGGTATCCTTACTATCTACACTGATGTACCATACAACTATAACAACTATGTAGAATATGGTAAGAGCACTGCAGAGTATCTTAGCATGATGATCTTCACAAACTACGATGGAAGTGAGTCTAAGACTGAATACAAGGCTACACTTGCTGTAACTAAGGGTGATGTAGTCCTCGTACACACACAGTTCAAGGACATGGATAAGGATTATACTATCACATTCGTAGAGCGCGACTATCAGGAGGGTGAAACAGCAGATATGCCTATCGTTCTCGAAGAGGGTAAGACAGTAACTATCCCTGCTGCATCTCGTAACAATCCAGTATGGCTTAAGGCTAAGTTGGGTGTAGGTACAGCTGAATTTACTGCTACTGATTATGCATCAGGATATATCTACAAAGGTGTAGAAGATGCTAAAAAAGATCTTGGCGAAGGAACTTACGGAACATACTGTAGCTTCAGTGGCGACTACTCTTCAACTGACGTAACTTACAAGTACACTAAGGACGTTGCAGAGGGTGAGGAAGGCGACTACTACTTCTACATCATCAACTGCTACAACAAAGTTGACATCACAATGACCAAGAGCAACGACGATACTACTGGTATCAGCACTATCAACGAAAACGGAAACGTTAATGGTAAGGTTGACGTATATAGCATCAACGGAACAAAGGTTGCTACTGCTAAGGACATCAATTCAGTTAACCTGAAAGCTGGCGTTTACGTAATTATCTCTAACGGAAATGCAAAGAAGATTGTTGTGAAATAATATAATGTATAGAACAACAGACTAATATAACGTAAAGAAGACCGGCATACGTAAAGACAACATTTACGTATGCTGGTCTTTTTTCGTTTTTATACCTACTATATAAAGTAACCAACTAATTAAAGTGTATTATATGAAATTATTGAAATCCTTGCTTATCGCTTCTGCATTAGGAGCTGGCTATGCCCAGAGCGCACTCGCCATCGGTGCATATCCACGTCCTATCGTAATGAAGCAGCCCGACGGCACTACCCTATTGGTAAGAATACAAGGCGACGAGAATTTCCATTACGTTACTACTTCCGACGGATACCTGCTTAAGAAGAACAAAAATGGATATTTCTACTATGTAAGCTACGACGAAAAGTCTGGCAGAAAGTCTATTACCAGTCAGCGAGCGCACAACATTGACGAGCGCAGTGCTGCAGAAAAGACTCTGCTCAAGCAGTTAAAAGCTGCACAGACGGTAAATGCCGACATCCTATCTAAGAACACTATCGTAAGAAAGACACACTCTAAGACTCTCGACAAAAAGGTTATCGCACCTAAACGCATAGCTGGAGCCAGTGCTGCAGTAAAGGAATCAGAATACCTCGTAGTACTTGTGAACTTCACAGACAGTACGTTCAGACATACAAATCAAGACTTTGACCGCTGGCTGAACGAGAAAGACTACAGCGAAAACGGAGGAACAGGAAGCGTAAAAGATTACTATCGCGACAACTCTATGGGACAATTCATCCCTAACTTCAAGGTGGTTGGTCCCTATACCCTATCACAACCAACAAAATACTATGGTGAGAACACCAGCGAAACATCTGCAAGCGACGCACGACCACGAGAGATGGTAAAGGAAGCGTGTATGCTCGCAAAAGCAGATCACCCAGAACTCGACTTCTCGCAGTTTGACAATGACGGCGACGGCATTATGGATAACTGCTATATAATATATGCCGGATATAGCGAAGCAAGTACTGCTAACGATGACGATATATGGCCTCACAGCTGGAATATGGGAGACGAAAAGTTTCAAATCGATGGCATTACCATCAACGAATACTCATGTTCTGCTGAGCTTGTAGGTATGCCGGGCAGTCCTGCACAACCATCTATGGACGGCATCGGTACGTTTACCCATGAGTTCGGACACGTACTTGGACTGAAAGACCAGTATGATACCGACAGCTACACTAACGGAAAAGGTCTCGACCCAGGCGACTATAGCTTGTATGCCTCTGGTAGTTACAACAACGACAGTCATACCCCACCCTGCCTTATGGCATTTGAAAGGATGCAGATGGGATGGATGAACGAGGGCACAGACATAGTGGAGATAAAGAATCCAGAGGATGTTGAGCTTGACAACATTGCACAAAACAAGGCACGTTTCATTAATGCGCAACCTGACAGAGCTACTGGTACGGGCATGGAATGGTTTATTCTTGAGAACCGTCAGCAGACTGGATGGGACAAATATATCCCAGCTCACGGACTGCTAATTACCCATTACGACTACACTAAAGAGATGCAAGACGAATACTGGAGCGTTAATGGCCCTAACAACAATGCCAAGCACCGCTGCATGTATATAGTTCCTGCCGACGGTATCGATGATGCTAACTCACGTACAGGTGATACTTTCCCAGGCTCAACAGCTAACACGTCGTTCACTGACGATACTACACCGAACTCTCTGAACTGGAACAACGAACGTTTGAACGTACCTGTTACGAACATCACGGAAGAAGACGGGATGATAAAGTTCCAAGTTAGCGGTGGAGTAAATAAATGGAACGTCATCAAGACGGACGTGCCTGAAGACGTTAGAGATGTATCTGCTACATTCAAAGCCACAGTAAACAGTGCCAATGTAGACATTGACGAAATAGGTTTCTGTTGGGCTTTGGGTAACGGTGAACCTACTCTTAATGACAATAATGCTGCGGTTGAAGATACAAACAACCCGAAATTCACTGTCAGCGACCTTACCCCAGGAAGCAATTACAGCGTACGTTCATACATGAAGATGAGCGACGGAACAACGGTATATGGCTCATCTGTACCTTTCAGCACGGAGTGTGCCACGGTGGAAGCACCATTCCAATCAGACTTCACGTCATGGACAAACGGGCAGCCAGACTGCTGGCAGATTATAGATAATAACGGCGACGGTACGACATGGGTGGCTGACGAAAGTTCCAACTCTATAGTTTACTCGTTCGATTACTGGAACGATGCTGATGATTACCTTATCTGTAAGCGCAGGATACACGTACCTAACAATGGTGCAATGTTCTTTACGAGAGGTGTGTCAGAGGAGACTTCGATAGAGTCTCTTGAGGTTCTCGTATCAACAAAGACAAGCAATCTTAACGATTTCCACGTAGTAGAGCGCATGTCGTTTGCCGATTATTTCTCTCAGCAACATATCGAAGAGGTAGACCTCAGTAAGTATGCCGGACAGGATATATACGTTGCGTTCCATTGCAACTCGGAGAAGATGCAAGGTTATCTATGGCTTTGGAACATCATGGTGGCAGAGAAGCTTGCTGCACCGACGATAACTGACTTCAGCAGAAAGGATGAACAGAACCTGCATGTGGCATGGACACCTGTTGACGGAGCTACTGGATATTACCTTTATCTCGGTAAAGAGACAACGACAGCTAATCAGGAAGTGGTCTTCACCCCTATGTCGTTCTACAAAGAAGTGGAGGGCGACGTAAGCTTAGGCACAGGAAGCATATTCTTCAAGAGTAGCGGTTGCGTTACGCTAAAGGAGATTCCTGAAGGCATCGACGACTGTAAGTTTATCGTAACTACATCTGGACCTTTCGGAACATCAGAGATGCTTGTGGAAGGATCTAAGGATGGCGGTGAGACATGGCAGAGCGTAGGCTCTAAGATAACACTCAGTGAATACGACTCAGAGGGACAAGAATGTGATTTCTCCTCATACGTAAAAGACAAGAAATATACACAACTGCGCTTCCGCTTTAAGCATGGAGGAAGGAACGGACGTGTGAAATACCTCACTTTAATATATAATGATGGTATGCAATATGAGACTCTTGCTGCTGGAGGTGTATACAACACGCAGATTGACATCAAGAATAAGAAGACTGGAGAGTTCGACTCAGGCAAATACAAAGTATGGGTTGCATCTGGTTATGGTAATCTTTTCTTCGACGAGTCAGCACCTGCATACTATTCTGCAGAGGGTTCTTCCGTAAGCGAAATCATAGACGGATCAAACATTTCTGTTAATGTAAGCAATGGAAACATTAGCATCAACGGACTCGAAAGCGGATATATCGTGAGATGTTCATCTATAGCTGGTACTCCTATCTACTCTGGCACAGCTACTGGAAACAGCGTATCTTTCCCTACTAACAATGAGGGCGTGGCTGTTATAAGTATCAGTGGAAATGGAAAGAACTACCGCACAAAGGTTATAATAAAATAAACTTAGAATTACAAAGATATGAATCGACATATTTTTTCAATAGCACTTGCTGCCATCACGGGAGGAGTTGTCTGGGCTGCGTCATTGCCTGCAAGCAAAAATGATAGCAACGAGAAGCAGCGTCCTACTGACGAGCTACTGACAAAGAAGCCCGTAAGCCGTGCGCACTATACAAAAATGAAAGCCGAAGGTAATGCCAACGGTGTGCCATACGGCTTGAACCTTAAAGAAATAAATGACAAAGAGGTGTCTATAAGTTGGATTTCTCCTGAAGCAACCGACGGATATTTCGAAGATTTCGAGGAGCATACCGACTTTGAGATTAACTCTCCTGGCTCTATCGGATGGTCGTATATCGATGCCGACAATGCCAACACGTATACTTGGCAAGCTTGTAAGTTCTTGAACCAAGGACAAAAGATGGCGTTCATCGTGATGAATCCATGGCAAACATCACCTGCCGTAAATGAGAACCCTGACTATCAGCCATACTCAGGCAAGAAGATGCTTGTGGATTTCTGTGCCGTTGATACAAAGAACAACGACTATATCATATCCCCAGAGCTGAACTTCGACAGCGATTTCCAGTTTAGTTTCATGGCGAGAAGTTATAAGTTTGGCACAAATATCGAGAAGGAACGCATACGTGTGGGCTATTCTACGACAGGCAAAAGAGCATCCGACTTTACATACGTAAATGAAGGAGATTACGTGGAACTACCTGCTGAATGGACTTTAATAAAGTATCAAATCCCGAAAGAAGCTAAGTATGTTACGATAAACTGCGTATCTGACAATGCCTTCATGCTGATGATTGACGACATTTTTATAGGCACTAACAAGATTCGCCCTGGTTCTATCGCTAAGGTAGCCGCAGCAAACCCTGTTGTTGGCTTTAATGTTTATCGCGACAACACTAAGGTTACAAGCACGCCTGTTGAGTCAATAAGATTTACAGATAATGTTCCCGACTACGGCGAATACTCATATACCGTTACGGCAGTATATCAAGACGGAAGCGAGTCGGCACAGAGTGAGCCGCTGAAAGTCAATGTTACCGACATCCATCTTCTACCTTTTGAGGATGCTTTTGACGACTGGACAATCAGCGAAGATAAATGGGCAAAGACTCAAGATGATGGTTCTTCGGAGTCTTACTGGACTGTAGACTATTATGAATATGGATTAGTAGACCCTGCAGCAACATATAGATGGTCTACACTTACTAACTACGACCAGTCGTTGATGACTAACGAGCTGCATACTCTAAACCGTGATAACACCGACCTAAGGTTTGAGCTTAAGTTGCGTAATCCTGAGCAAGTCAATGTTGACTACTTATCTGTAGAAGTAACAAGCGACGGAGGAAATACATGGAAAGAAATAAAGACTTTCGATAATGAAAATGGTGGCTTCGACTGGACAACATATCATTTATCATTGGGCGAATATCTTACAAGCAATGCGTTTAAGGTTCGTTTCCGTGCTCACGGTAAGGATGCTAAATGGATAAACTATTGGTATGTTGACGACATAAAGATTTGGAACCCTGTTTGGACTAAGGCAAACCTTACGGTTTCATCTGCCAACGGTCCTGTTAGCAACTGTCAGATAACGATGTTGGCTGATAATGGCGCACTTATAGAAAAGACTACCGATGATACTGGGAACATCAATCTCGACAAGATTGAAGCTGGTAAATATACTATAACTGCCATTAAAGACGGCTACAGCGTATACAACAGTGTGTGGGATATTGAAGAAGGAAAGGCTAACGACATCACTATCAATATGACGAAGCCTATCATGGTTCTGTCTGACAATAACCTTTCTGTAGATATGGAAGCAGAAGCCAACGTTCTTAAGAACTTCACATTGTTCAACAATGGTGATGGTCCTATGACATGGAAGCTGAAGAATACCCCTGCAAAGCTATCTGGCGATGATACTAAAAGATGGAAGACGATGCCTTCGTTCACAACATCTGGAGACTTGCAACAGTCTGTTGCCTTTGATGGCGAGTATTATTACACCACTTCTTCTATAGAGTTAGGTAAGTTTTGGAAATACGACCGTAACGGCAAGCTCATAGAACAGTTCTCTATTCCGAAGATGTACTATATGCTCTATGACTTAACATACGACGGACGTTACTTCTATGGTAGCGATTACAAGAACAGACTCTTTAAACTCGACTTCGATAACAGGAGAGTTGTTGACATTATCGATATTCCTTCAGAACCAGACCTAAAGATTACTCACTGTAGCTATGATCCTGACCGCAAAGGTTTCTGGGTTGGTAGCTTCACAACTATTGGTTTCGTGAATATGAAGGGAGAAGTGTTGACACGCTTTACCAGCTTTAACTCTTCAAACTCTGTCAACGTATACGGCTCTGCATACGACAACGTATCGCCAGGTGGTCCATATCTGTGGTTGGCAGACATGACAAACGAAGACGACAATAAGATTGACAAGATTATGGTTCGCCAGTTCGACTTGAACAAGCGTACTATCACAGATGTAAAGCATGTTCTTAACGATGCCCCAGGATATGTATTGGGCAACCAATCGGCTGGACAGAACTATGTTTGCGGACTATTCTCATCAACAGATGTAACACCAGGAGAGTTGACTCTTATAGGAACTCTGAACCAGAGTCCTAACCTTGTGTTCCGCTATACGCTATGCGAAACGGACAAATGGTTGAACATCTCACCTAAGCATGGTACACTTGCTGCTGGAGAGAAACAGGTATTCGACGTCAACTTCAATGCACTTGAGGCTAAGAGCGGAGACTCGTTTGAGACAAATGCCGTATTGTTCACCAATCCAGAACTTGAAGATCAGACAATTTCATTTAAGCTTAATGCAACGAAAGAGTCTGCCACTCCACGTCCGCAGGCACTAACTGCAACGGCAGGCAAGGCTTGCGTTACGCTAAACTGGAACAAGGGTAACGGCACGGCACAACCTGAAGGTTACAATGTATATAGAAACGATGTGAAAGTAAATAGTCAGTTGGTTAAAGATATGACCTTTACTGACAACAAGCTTATGTACGGAGACTATATATATAAGGTAACCGCTGTTTACGCAGGCAACAAGGAGTCGGCAAAGAGCGACTCTGCTTGTGTCAAGGTAACAGATGGTGCTCAATACTATGCTCCACTACGACTAAGCTCTACTATAAGCCACAACAAAGATGTGTCATTAACATGGGAATCACCACTCGCTGATAAAGGTCATCGTGATACTATGACATGGGCAAATGGTAATCATGCTGACGAAATCGGACTTGCATCTACTGGTTATTTCTATGCTGGAGCTAAATGGGATGCAGAAGACATTGTTCCTTACCGTAACAAGAGAGTATCTTCTGTGGATATACAGCTTGTAAACAACTGTTCTTATCTTGCCCTTAGAATATCTAAGGATGATAAGGTTATATACAAGAAGCAATACAGAGGCAATATCTTGTATGACGGAAGTTTCACAGAAGTGCCTGTAGAAGACGACATATACCTGGAGCCAGGACATACATATCTCTTTGCTTTCCAGATTATGAACGAGGCAGATGTCAATCCGCTGAGTCTTGATGATAGTAAAGCAGCCGAAGGAAAAGGTAATCTCCTCTCTGTAGACGGAGATAACTGGTTCACACTTGGCGAGTCTGGAATAGAGGGAAATATAAATCTGAGGGTGAATGTTGCTCCACAAAGCGGCAATCCTGAGGAAGAACCTCTTGGATATAACATCTATAGAAATGGTAAGAAAGTAAACACCGACATCGTTAAAGGCACTTCTTATACAGAAACATTGTCTGATGCTGGTGTATACAACTATTCCGCAACATCTGTATACGCAGACAACGGAGAGTCGGAGTTGAGCAGTGCTACATCTGTAGAGGTTTATACGATAGACAATCAGAAAGCTCCAAACAACGTTAATGCTACTGTAGCTCGCAACCGCAATATTTCATTGCGTTGGGATATGCCTGTAGAAAAGCAGACATTCCCTGCTAACCTGACAAAACGTCCTGTTACTACGAGTGAAAACTATCCAGAATATGTCAACTCATTCTTCGGAGAGATGTCGTCAATGGCTGTTGCTTCAGACGGCGAATATATCTACACATCTGTATATAATGAGGATGGAAGAATCGAAAGATTTACTCTTGACGGAAAGAGTGCAGGCTCATTTGCAATAAGCAACGTGGAAGGTATTAGAAACCTTACATTCGACGGTGAATATCTGTATGCTGCCGACAACACTAACTATATTCATAAGATTGACCCCAAGACAATGTCTTTCGTTGAAAGCATAGCCATTTCTGAGTATTCAAGGCATCTTGCTTATATCCCAACACTGGATGAAGGAAACGGCGGATTTGAGGTTGGCGACTGGGATACAAGTATTTTCGTATCTAAAAACGGAAGTAAGCTTGCCACTGGTCCTACTTATAAAGCTGCCGCAGGTACAGCCTACTATAACGGAAAGCTATATGCTTTTGAGCAGGCTAACGACGAGAACTCATACACAATCGGTATTTATGATGCTGCCACAAACGACAGAGTGGGTTCTATCGACATGGGCGAATATCTCGAAATCGATGATATAGCATCTGCAAAAGCTGGCGGTATGTCTACATTTGTCTCTGACGAAGGTGTTACATATCTATTGCTTTCACTGCAAAGATCTAACACTAAGACGGAGTTTGTCATACTCGACATGAGCGGACTTAGCATGGTTGCTGGATACAACATCTACAGAAACGGTGAAAAGATTAATGCTGAGCCATTGACAAACAGATATTTTGAAGAGACGATAAGCACAGAGGGAGTATATAAATATAACGTGCAAACGGTTTATATCGACAACTCTACATCTGCTCTATCTAAGGAGGCAACAGCAACAATCGTAGCACAAGGCGAGGCTAAAGTTCCTGAAGAGGTAAAAGCAATTCCTTCTTCTTACGGCTATGATGTATTGCTGTCGTTCGCTGACCCTGATATGCACAAGGATGCTGCATCTGTTAGCAAGTTTGATAACCTTGACAACGGCACTGCTGTAATGAACATCGCAAACGCAGAATACACGTCTAACTGGTCAGTAAGTTCTGACTTTGCGTTCTCTGGCACTAAGTCTGTTGCAGCAGCGAAGGGTACAGACGCATTCGGTATCCTTAATGCTAAGGATATGAAATATCTAAGAATGGCAGCAAGAAACAATGACGATCACAAGGGCTACGGAGCAATTACAATATACTACTCTAATGGAGGATACGAGAAGGAAAACTTCATTAAGCTTGCCACATATACTACTTCTGAATCTTGGCAAGATATCCTATGCGAGCTTCCTAACGGCACTGAGTATGTAGCTATCGCTAAAGATGCAAGCACTCAGGCACAGTTTGTTGATGATATTGCCCTATACGCTAATGCTCCAATAAGCAACACTGAAGGCTTTGACATCTATCGTAATGGCGAGAAGATCAACGATACTCCTGTACAGGGTATATCATACGTTGACCACAACCTACTGCCTGACACTTATAAATATCAGGTTAAGCTGATTACAACTACCGCTGCGGAAAGTGATTTCAGCGACGAGGTTACTCTCGACCTATACTACGACAATGGCGGATTGGCACCTACCAACCTGCGTGCAGAGAAGCAAAACGACAATAGCTATAAGCTCAGTTGGCAGTTCCCTGCACTTGGAGAGCCTGTATACCTACGTTGGCATGATGGCAACAGCTACAGTGCTGCTGGTCTACCTAGTGGTGGAGCGTTCTTTGCGGGTGTAAATTGGACCTCGTCCGACCTAAAGAACTACGGGCACATGGCACTCTCTGATGTTGAGGTTTATATCAATCAGATACCAGAAGCCCTATTCTTGCTCGTTTATGAGAATAACACTCTTGTAAGACAGCAGTATGTACAAACACTCAAACAGTATGCCTTCAACACCATCCATCTGGATGAACCGCTGAAGATTAATCCAGAGAAGAACCTTCGTGTAGCTATATATGTTGAGCACAACGAGATATCAGTTCCGCTTGGCTACGATAAGGGTCCTGCTGTTAGTGGTAAGGGAAACCTTTACTCTACTGATGGTACGACATGGTCTACCCTAGAGGATTCCGACACGGATATTGATGCTAACTGGTGTATATCTATTGGTCTGAGCGCATACTCTGACGAACTGCCAGGAACACAGAAAGTAGTTTCAAGCAACGGCAAACGCTTTGTTCCTAAGCACACAGCAGAGATGAACACGCCATGGAAGACGGCTCCTGCGAAAGTTCAGAACGCATCTGACAAGAATGTATTTGAGGGCTACAACATCTATCGCAATGGCGATAAGCTGAACTCTGTTATGACTTCAGATACTACATTCATTGACAACACACCGTATAATGATAAGTATCTTGAATATCAGGTTGCTGCTGTCTATAGCGTATATGGTGAAAAGATGTCTGACAAGGTTACTATCGTTACGTCAAGCATCGATGGTACTGCAACGTCAAATGGCATACGCATTGAAGCTAAGAACGGAATGCTTAACGTTTACGGTGCATCAGAGAAGAGCATTATCAGACTTTACTCTGCCGATGGCTCATTAG
>CAVKAH010000062.1:12003-12612 GCA_963654095.1 Oscillospiraceae bacterium | reverse complement strand
ATATAAGAGCATTGGCAAGAGACATTGGCGAGGCTCTCGGTAGTGGTGCGTTCCTCACGGCATTACGCAGAACACGTGTCGGGGATATAAAAGTAGAAAACTGCATTACGCTTGACGACTTCCCAGCTTGGCTTGACAAGCAGGAGATAGAGGGCGTGAACGGCAATTAACAGAAATCTAAAGGTTAAAAAGAATATGAAACTATCGCAATTTAAATTCAAATTGCCAGAGGAACAAATAGCTCTGGAACCTTCATACCATCGTGATGAGTGTAAGCTCATGGTGCTTCACCGCAAGTCGGGCACTATTGATTTGTTTAAGAAGGATGCTGATGGAAAAGAGTTGAAAGACGAAAATGGCAACCCCATATATATGGATTTTCGCAACGTGCTTGACTATTTTGATGAGCATGATACTTTCATATTCAATGATACTAAGGTCTTTCCAGCACGCCTTTACGGAACAAAGGAAAAGACAGAAGCAAAGATAGAAGTGTTCTTGTTGAGAGAACTGAATGAGGAGATGCGTCTTTGGGACGTGCTCGTAGAGCCTGCACGCAAGATAAGAATAGGAAATAAGCTCTTCTTTGATGAGAGTAGTGCTATGGTT
>CAVKAH010000062.1:0-11942 GCA_963654095.1 Oscillospiraceae bacterium | reverse complement strand
CTCGTAGAGCCTGCGCGCAAGATAAGAATAGGAAATAAGCTCTTCTTTGATGAGAGTAGTGCTATGGTTGCAGAGGTCATTGACAACACCACAAGCCGTGGTAGGACACTCCGTTTCCTATATGATGCACCTCATGATGAGTTCAAAAAAGATCTCTTTGCCCTAGGTGAAGCACCGCTACCCCATTACATAGTAGACAAACGCAGTGCTACGGAGGACGATATGGAACGCTTTCAGTGTATCTATGCAAAGAACGAAGGAGCTGTTACTGCCCCTGCAACAGGACTGCATTTCAGTCGTGAGCTGATGAAAAGAATGGAGATAAAGGGCATAAACTTCGCCTTTATCACATTGCATTGTGCACTCGGAAACTTCCACAGCATAGAGGTAGAAGACCTTACCAAGCATAAGATGGACTCAGAACAGATGGTTATCGGCAAGGAAGCCTGTGAAATAGTGAACAAAACAAAGTGTGAAGGCAGACACGTATGTGCCGTTGGAACGAGCGTACTCAAGGCCAGTGAGACGGCAATAGGTACAGATAAGATGCTGAAAGAATATGAGGGATGGACAAACAAGTTTATCTTCCCTCCATACGAATGTGGACTGGCAGACACCATGTTGGCAAATTTCTATCAGCCAATGTCGCCACTTCTTATGGCAACAGCTGCGTTCGGAGGCTATGACCTCGTAATGGAAGCATATCAGAAAGCCGTAGACAACGGTTTTATGTTTGGCTGCTATGGTGATGCCATGCTGATACTTAACGACTAATGAAAGTATATCTCGGCTTGGGAACAAACCTTGGCGATAAGGAAAAGAATATCGCTAAGGCAATAGAAAATATAGGAGAGCTGGTTGGCGATGTGGTTCGCCAGTCAGCTCTTTACGGCACAAAGCCATGGGGATTTACCTCCGAAAACGATTTTATAAATGCTGCAGTATGCGTGGAAACCACACTCTCTCCGCAAGAAGTGCTTAAGATAACACAACAGATAGAGCAGGGGATGGGACGAAAAGTGAAATCGGAGAACGGAGAATACCATGATCGGATAATAGATATCGATATCCTGCTCTATGGCGAAGAGCATATCGAGAGCCCTTCGCTCGTGGTGCCGCATCCGCTGATTATGCAGCGCGACTTCGTGGTAAAGCCATTGTCGGAAATAGCAGACATGGAAAAAGTAAAAAAGATAATAGGGTAAACATATAATAATGGGTATAGAAAAAGGCATATTCAAGAGAATGGAGCTGCTCGTAGGTGAGCAGGTGATGCAGAAAACGTCAGAAGTCAAGGTTATAATCTTTGGTGTTGGCGGTGTAGGAAGCTGGTGTGCAGAGAGCTTAGTGCGCTCTGGAATACGACATCTTACTATCGTGGATTCCGACAGGGTATGTATCACGAACATCAACCGACAGCTCATGGCAACGACAAAGACCATAGGACGTGTAAAGGTGGAGGTACTTAAGGAACGTCTTCTCGAGATAAACCCTACTGCAGAGATAGACGCACGGCAGATGATATATGATGAAACAACAGCCGAAAGCTTCCACATAGAAGATTACGACTATGTGATAGACGCCATTGACAGCCTGAAAGATAAAGCCCATCTTATATTGGAGGCATGCAAGACAAAGGCAGTCTTTATCTCGTCGATGGGGGCTGCACTGAAGATGGACGTATCAAAAATCCACGTAGCAGAGTTCTGGAAGGTAAAAGGATGCCCATTGGCACGTGCCCTGAGAGGTAAGTTTAGAAAGATGAAGATACGTCCTGCACGAAAGTTTAAGTGTGTTTACAGTGAAGAACTTCTTTCAAACATAGGTCATAATTCCACTTGCGGAACAGAAAAATGTATGTGCCCGAAAGCAAAAGTAGGACCTGGAGACCCAAATCTCGTAAATCATGAGTGGTGCAGCTCCAAGGCACAGATAAACGGAACGGTAGCCCACGTTACAGCAATATTTGGATTTACTATAGCAGGACTAGTGATGCAGGACTTGTATGATAAGGGCTTGAATGAGGCAAAATCAATGCTAAGTGCAGAATAACAGGTACTTTGACAGACGCAGAAATTTGTTTTTTTCAAGAAAAAACATTACTTTTGAAGCAAAATTGCGATTAAACAAGTGTGATGAAAAGAAATTTTCTGTTTGCCAAGCGTGATTTTTTTATAAAGATTTCATATTTGAAAGCAAAAGAGGAGAATTCTAATATATGAGCGAAGATACCAAAGACAACGAGATTAAGGACGATAACGAATTGAACGAACTGCAGGAAGAGACCAGTCAGAACGATGTGGCTGATACAACAGAGCACTCTGACTACACTCCGACAAACAGATTCGATGCTTCGGCAGTACATCATCTGAGCGGAATGTACAAGAACTGGTTTCTGGATTATGCGTCTTACGTAATCCTTGAACGTGCCGTTCCGCACATCGAAGATGGACTGAAGCCTGTGCAGCGTCGTATTCTCCATTCAATGAAAAGAATGGATGACGGCAGATATAATAAGGTGGCGAACATCGTGGGACACACTATGCAGTTTCATCCTCATGGTGATGCTTCTATCGGTGATGCACTCGTTCAGCTCGGACAAAAGGATTTGCTCGTGGATTGTCAGGGAAACTGGGGAAACATCCTTACCGGCGACCGTGCTGCAGCTCCTCGTTATATCGAGGCACGCCTGTCAAAATTCGCTCTCGATGTGGTGTTTAATCCAAAAACTACCGATTGGCAACTCAGTTATGATGGCAGAAACAAAGAGCCAATAACGTTGCCAGCAAAATTCCCATTGCTCTTGGCGCAAGGCGCAGAGGGTATTGCCGTAGGTCTATCCTCTAAGATTCTTCCGCACAACTTTAATGATATCTGCGACTCAGCCGTGAAGTATCTTCATGGCGAAGAGTTTCATATCTATCCCGACTTCCCCACTGGAGGTAGCATAGACGTAAGTAAATATAATGACGGACAGCGCGGAGGTGTGCTCAAGGTTAGGGCAAAGATAGAAAAACTCGACAACAAAACTCTCGTAATAAAGGAGATTCCATTCGGCAAGACGACAACTACGCTCATCGACTCTATACTAAAAGCTATAGAGAAAGGAAAGATTAAAGCCCGTAAGGTAGACGATAATACCGCTGCCGAGGTGGAAATACAAGTGCATCTCGCTCCTGGAATATCCTCAGACAAGACACTTGATGCTCTCTATGCCTTCTCTGATTGCGAAATGAATATATCGCCAAACTGCTGCGTGATAGAGGATGACAAGCCGCAGTTCCTTGCTGTCAGTGATGTACTACGCCATTCAGTAGACCGCACAAAGGCACTTATACAGAAAGAACTTGAGATTCGCAAGGCAGAACTCCTAGAACAACTCCATTTCGCATCACTCGAAAAGATATTCATTGAGGAGAGAATCTATAAGGATAAAGCGTTCGAGAATGCTCCTAATATGGATGCTGCGTGCGAGCATATCGATGAAAGGCTCACTCCTTTCTACCCCCAGATGATAAGGGAGGTTACCAAAGACGACATCCTTCGCTTGATGGAGATAAAGATGCAACGTATCCTAAAGTTCAACAAGGATAAGGCTGACGACCTCATGGCTAAGATAAAAGCCGAGATTGAAAGTATAGATCGCGACTTGAATAATATGGTGGAGGTTACGGCAAACTGGTTCCTTTATCTCAAGGAAAAATATGGAGTGCATCATCCACGCCTAACGGAAATAAAGAATTTTGATACGATTGAAGCCACAAAAGTTGTTGAGGCTAACGAGAAATTGTATATCAACCGACAGGAAGGGTTCGTGGGAACAGGTCTGAAAAAAGACGAGTTTGTGTGCAACTGCTCCGACATTGACGATATTATCCTTTTCTATAAGGATGGAAAATATAAGGTCATAAAGGTGGCAGACAAGGTCTTTGTAGGTAAGAATGTTATACATGTGGCTGTGTTTAAAAAGAACGACAAGCGAACAATATATAACGTAGTCTACCGCGATGGTAAACAAGGCTTCTATTATATAAAGAGGTTCAATGTAACGAGCATGACCCGCGACAGGGAATATGACCTGACACAGGGTAAACCAGGCTCAAGGGTAAACTACTTTACAGCCAACCCTAATGGAGAAGCCGAGGTGATTAAGGTTACGCTCGACCCATCGCCAAAGCTTAAGAACATCTTTATAGAGAAAGATTTCTCTACTATCCTTGTCAAAGGAAGGGCGGCAATGGGTAACATTCTGACCAAGAATTCTATACACCGCATATCTTTGAAGAGTCATGGACACAGTACACTCGGTGGAAGAAAGGTATGGTTTGATCCAGATGTAAACCGTCTGAACTATGACGATCATGGCACTTTGCTCGGAGAATTTAACGAGGGCGACCAAATCCTTGTGGTCCTAAAGAGCGGAGAATACTATATGACAAACTTTGATGCTAATAACCATTACGAGGACAACATCCTTAGAATAGAGAAGTTTGAACCGCATAAGATATGGTGCGCAATAGTTAAAGATGCAGACCAGAACGGATTGCCTTATATAAAACGTTTCCTCTTGGAGATGACAAAGAAGAAGCAAAGTTATATCGGCGATAATCCTAAGAGCGAACTTCTGCTACTCACAGACACCAAAGCACCACGACTTTTGCTGACATTCGGTGGCAACGATGCCTTTAGAGGTACGCTGGAGATTGATGTAAATGAATTTGCTCTTGTAAAGGGATATAAAGCTAAAGGAAAACGACTCACGACGTTCGAACTTGAAAAGATTGAAGAACTTGAGCCAATAGCAGAAGAAGTCGAAGATGATGGTGCAGAACCTGTGGAGGATGTTGATGATTCTATCGCAGAAGAGCAGACTGAAGAAAATCTTGACCCTGATGCAGGCAAGAGCAAACAGCAAGTTATCGACGAGATAACGGGGCAGCTCAATCTCTTTGACGAGTAGGATAAGGTGTAACAAGAAGTGTGCGGCTATGTGGTATCTTGATGAAAAATGGTTTCTAAGAAACTTTTTCTTGATATGTGTCTTGCTCCTTCCTTTTGGAGGGGCAAGGCATAATTTGCTTTATGCCCAAGACAAGATTATAACAAACACCCGACTAGTGGGTGTCGGCGGGGTGAATATCCTGGACACATATCTATCTCCAGAGAAATATAGAGGTACTGAGCTGCGCTATATCTCCCAGACAATACGTGAGAGAGAAGGTAAACAATGGGTGAGGCTGATAGAACATCAAGGCTACGTGTCTTATTCAAAGAACCGTGCAGATAATGGAAACGAGATGGCCGGAATGTATGATTTCAGTTATGGATTATTAAGAAACTGGACGTTTTTTGATGGAAAACTGGACGTTAAAGTGGGAGGAAAGGCTGATGTAGCAATAGGTTTTCTCTATAACACCAAGAATGGAAATAATCCCGCACAGGCTCGTTTTAATATAGATGTTGCCCCTGTTGTAATGGCTACATATCACTTTAACGTTAAAAAAATGCCACTCGCATTGAGATATGAAGTAAGTTCTCCGTTATGCGGACTTATGTTTAGTCCTAATTTCGGACAGTCATATTATGAGATTTTCTCCAAGGGTGACTACGACCACAATATTGTTCCGACAACATTCATCGTAACGCCTTCACTCCGACAGATGCTCTCGGTGGATTTTACGATAAAGAAAACAACCATTCGTGTGGGCTATCTCGGTGATTGGCGACAGTCGAAGGTGAACGGACTTAAATACCATTCGTATTCAAACCTATTCATGATAGGTCTGACACGTAGGTTTAAAATGATAAAGATGTAGCCATGAGAGATGTAATAAATACGATATTTCGTTCTTTTTGCTTGTCGTTAGTGGTCGCAGCAATGTCTTTGTCGTTTGTTTCTTGTATCGATGAAGATGAATATAACGATACTCCGAGGGGAAATTTCGAGGCGTTGTGGAAGATTGTAGACCAGCGTTATTGTTTCTTTGATTATAAGAAACAAGAGTATGGCTTAGACTGGAACGCTGTTTATTCTAAGTATTCTGTGCAGATAGATAATACTATGACGGAACGCCAACTATTTGAAGTGCTTGGAAATATGCTTGCTGAACTGCGTGATGGTCATGTGAATATGTATTCTTCGTTTAATTCCGCACGCTATTGGAGTTGGCATGAAGACTACCCAAAGAACTACAGCGATACGTTGGAACGTATATATCTCGGAACGGATTATCATATCGTTAGCGGACTAAAATATAGGAAACTCGATGACAATGTAGGCTATGCAAGGTGTGAAAGTTTTGAGAATGCCATTGGCGACGGTAATCTTGACGATATGTTTCTGTATTTCGCTCCGTGTAACGCCCTTATAATAGATGTGCGCAACAATGGAGGCGGACAACTTACAACGGCAGAAAAGTTTGCAGCCAGATTTACTAATAAGGAGATTCTGGTGGGATATATGCAGCATAAAACAGGAACGGGACATTCGGATTTCTCAAAGATGAAGGAACAAAAACTTAAGCCCTCAAGCGGTTTGAGATGGCAAAAACCCGTTTATGTGCTGACCAACCGCTCCGTATATAGTGCTGCAAACGAGTTTGTGAAGTATATGAAATGTTGTCCAAATGTACTTGTTGTGGGCGACAAAACAGGTGGTGGGGCAGGAATGCCGTTCAGTAGTGAGTTGCCAAATGGGTGGAGCATAAGGTTTAGTGCTTGTCCGATGTATGATAAAGACGGAAACAGTACGGAATTTGGTATAGAACCAGACTATAAGGTTATGCTTACTGATGATGATACGGCAAGCGGAAAAGATACAATTATAGAGTTTGCAAGACATTTAGCTGACAAATAGTTCGGGTTTTATAACATTTAACGATGATAAAATGTGCAAAATAGTAGAAAAAACGTAACTTTGCACAATCTTCTTTGATAATAACCCCTTGTGGGGAGTGAATATAAATACGGATAATAACAAAACAAAATAACAATCATGGCACAAGAAGACGTTTTCAAGAAAATCGTTTCGCATTGTAAAGAGTACGGATTCGTATTCCCAAGTAGTGATATTTATGACGGACTGGGTGCCGTTTACGACTACGGACAGAATGGTGTGGAACTGAAAAACAACATTAAAGAGTATTGGTGGAAGAGCATGGTGCTGTTGCATGACAATATTGTCGGTATTGACTCCGCAATCTTTATGCACCCTACAATATGGAAGGCGAGCGGACACGTTGACGCTTTCAACGACCCTCTCATCGACAACCGCGACTCAAAGAAACGCTATCGTGCTGATGTCCTCATAGAAGATCAAATTGCTAAGTATGAGGAGAAAATCGCTAAGGAGGTAGCTAAAGCGAAGAAACGTTTTGGCGACAGCTTTGATGAAGAGAAGTTCTGTGAGACAAATCCACGTGTTCTTGAGAACAAAAAGAAGCGTGATGATTTGCATGAGCGTTATACGGTGGCTATGCAAGGGCCAGATCTTGAAGAACTGAAGCAGATTATTCTCGACGAAGATATAGTTGACCCTATCAGCGGTACTAAGAACTGGACTGACGTGCGCCAGTTTAACCTTATGTTCTCTACAGAGATGGGTTCTACTTCCGATGCTGCAAGTAAGATTTATCTTCGTCCTGAAACAGCGCAGGGTATATTTGTTAACTATCTTAACGTACAGAAGACTGGTCGTATGAAGATACCTTTCGGTATCGCACAGATAGGAAAGGCTTTCCGTAATGAGATTGTTGCCCGTCAGTTTATCTTCCGTATGAGGGAGTTCGAGCAGATGGAAATGCAGTTCTTCGTTAAACCAGGCACAGAGCAAGAGTGGTTTAAGAAGTGGAAAGAGTTTCGTATGAAGTGGCATCAGGCTTTAGGCTTCGGTGCAGAGAACTATCGCTTCCATGATCATGAGAAATTAGCTTTCTATGCTAATGCTGCTACAGACATCGAGTTTAAGATGCCATTCGGATTTAAGGAGGTTGAGGGTATCCATAGTCGTACTGACTATGACTTGAAGCAGCATGAGAAGTTCTCAGGTCGTTCGATAAAGTATTTCGATCCTCAAACAAACGAGAGCTATACTCCGTATGACATCGAGACAAGTATCGGTGTTGACCGTATGTTCCTCTCTATTATGTGCCACTCTTTCGAGGAGGAGAAGCTGGAGAACGGCGAGACACGTACCGTTTTGAAGTTGCCTGCAGCATTAGCTCCAGTGAAGCTTGCTGTATTACCTTTGGTAAAGAAAGACGGACTTCCAGAGAAAGCTCGCGAGATAATCAACAATCTGAAGTTCCATTTCAACTGTCAGTATGATGAAAAGGATACTATCGGTAAGCGTTATCGTCGTCAGGATGCCATCGGTACTCCATATTGCGTAACAGTAGATTACGACACATTGAAAGATAACTGCGTAACACTCCGTTTCCGCGATACGATGGAGCAGGAGAGAGTTAATATCGATCAGCTCAGCAGTATCATCGAAGACAAGGTTAGTATTGCAAGCCTGTTGAAAAAATTGCAGTAATATATAAATTAAAACGTTCTTGATGAATAGAAAAGTCTTTTTAGCGTTAATCATGTTCTGTGGTATGTTGACAGGAATAATGACTGCATGCAGCGAGAATGATGACGAAGAGCAAGAGTATTCTAACTGGCAGCAGCGCAATGTGGCATATTTCGACAGTATCTATAATGTGGCTCTGCAGAACAACGATGGGATGTGGGACACGATAAGGGCATGGTCGCTGAGCGAAACAGAGGCAAAGCTCCAGCCTCACGACTACATTGTGGTGCATAAAGAAAATGTTGGCGATGGTAGCGGATGCCCACTTTACACAGACTCAGTCATCGTGCATAACCTCGGAAAGATGCTCCCTTCAAAGAGTTACCCTAATGGATATGTTATAGAAAAGAGCTGGAATGGCGATTTCGCTGACTATAATCAGCAGACGGCAAAGGCAAAGAAATGGTATGTTGGTTCACTCATCGACGGCTATACCACTGCTTTGCAGCGTATGCATATTGGAGACCGTTGGCGTGTTTATGTACCATATACGTTGGCTTATGGTACATCAGACTATAACAGCATACCAGGATACAGCACTCTTGTTTGGGATATTACGTTGCTTGGATATTATCATCCAGGAGAAGATTTGCCTGATGTTGACGCTAAGAAGCATAATCAAAATGTTTGGGTAATGGAATAAGGTAAATCCTTATTTATAGTATAAGAAATGATGCGGCTCGTGTTTAATGACATAGAGTCGCATCATTTTGTTTTGTATTTGTTGCTCTATGGGGCTTCCCCATATATTGTGAAAATAGACTTGATATATTTGTCCGTTAGATATAATACCACTTTTGATGTAGCAGAATATGTTTGGGAAACGGGCAAAATATTTGTTTTTATGAAAAAAGTGGTAGAAAAATTTGGAAGATATAGAAAAAGTCTATACCTTTGCACTCGCTAAATAAGAGCAAGGGCGTTTAGCTCAGCTGGTTTAGAGCATCTGCCTTACAAGCAGAGGGTCGGCGGTTCGAATCCGTCAACGCCCACTAACAATACTCCATTTCCTGCTCACAAAATAGCACGGGCGTTTAGCTCAGCTGGTTCAGAGCATCTGCCTTACAAGCAGAGGGTCGGCGGTTCGAATCCGTCAACGCCCACTCCTAAGCTCATTATCATTAGATAATGGGCTTTTTTGATGCCCGCACGGCATCTCCTCCTTGCCGCCCCATGTGTAGCCTTTATCGTTGGTATACAAGAAAGGATGAACTCCACGTGTGGAATCCATCCTAATATATAGATTTCTGTTTCTTTAGTCAGCCAACTCGATGCGAAACGAATGTTATTTGTATTCGCTTACTACGCCAGACTTCTGAATTATGAATGTCTTCGACGCACTGTTCTGATAAGAGCTTAGTTTGGTTGTCAGGCGTTCTTTGCTCACACCCTTAGAGCTAACAGAAGAGGAAGACCATGATTGACCATACTGTTTGCCGTCTGGCAAGAAATAAATAAATAAGGATTGTCCAACGTCGTATTTGTCTGCAGTTAGCTCTTCGTCGCTCTTCAATACGATTTTAGTCTCTACTTTCACTGTTGACGGCAGACTATTGATAGATATAGAATAATTGTAATATCTAAAATCTGTCAGCGTCTGTAGGGCTTGGGTAGGACTTTGAGCCGTAAATCCCTCTTTTGTAACGACTGCAGTTTCGCTCTTCTCGTTGCCTTTCTCGTCTAAGTAGGTAAACTTAAACTCAAAATGAACGTAGTTTAGCTCACTCTCTGGAGCACCGTAGCAGAATACGAACTTGCCTTTGGTGTACTCGTTCTCTGGTTTGGGGGCTGAGTTTTCGTTGCTACTGCATCCAGAAAACAGGCTGAAACCTGTAATTGCCATTATGGCAATAAGTAATGTTTTAAAATAACTTTTCATATTAATGCTTTTGCTTATATAATGCAAAGATAAAGTAAATATGTTTGCCGTAAAAGACTTTGCTAATTATTTTGCAATTTCGAAGCCTACTTTTCTGTATTTTATAACTCGCCTTAAATGAAAAAATGGGGCACACGGAAAACCGCATGCCCCTTGTCGTCGATATTACTTGTGTTAGTAATGTTATTAAAAATATTTGTTTTATAGACAGTTGATTACAGCTTTGGCATCATCTCCCTCGTATATGCAAATGTCCGTAACGGGCTGATAGCTCATTTGAGAGAACTGTGAAAGCTGCATGGCGATAAACTCGCCGTCGACAGAGTGGCACTCCTCAAGGAGATAGTTGCCGAGAGTAGTCTCGTGCAGCTTACCGAGCTTAGAGAAAAGCTGTGCGCTGTCGTTGCTGCCAGCCTTCATTGTGCGTTCCAGTTTGCTGCCGTCTTCCTGCGTAAATTCTATCTTTCTTGATGTTATCTTACTTTGTGTCGGTTGATAGGCTACGTTGCAGCAAAGTCCGAACAGCGATTTCTTTATTGATATACGATTGTCTTTGGCAAGCTCTTTCGAGATTGCCAAGTTGCTAAATTTAGACATTTTTGTTTCTTTGTTGTATTAATAAATCGTTTGTATGTATACGTTATCGCATGATATTGGTAATGCAACATCATGTAATAATAAATAAAGTGGGGATAACGTGTACGTGCTAACAAAGAAGGTGCCGCAGCGTAAGAACATAATATGCGCATGACGGCACAGCCAGTATCGGTTTAGACACGGTGATGCCCTGTCCGTGATAGTTGGCAAAGGATATTTTCTGGATGAAAAATAGATTGTGTGGACGCACAGGTGTGCGCAAGGTATGTGTAAAATTCGATGATGGCAACACTCGCTCTGGCACCGAACTGCATAAACGTGCAAGGTTCTGGGCATCGCTTATTGTTGCCTGCGCATTCTCTTGATGCTCATGGATAAACGTATGCTTGTTCTCACCATTGCTATTGTCAGCCTTGGTGAAAGCAGAAGTCTGACAAGCGAATGTCAAACATACCGCATAGACGAATATCTTAAACCATCGTAACATACTTCTTTATTTTCTTATCTTTAAGAACTTATCTTACTTGTCTTTAAATCTTATCTTATGCAAAGATAATGCAAGCGAGTACAATGAAAATATGTTTTCAAATTGTCGAGCGCAGCTTATCTTATGCAAAGATAAGTTTCATGTTTTAAATATACAAATATTCTTGCTTGTAATATTCTTCAATAGACCTTTAAAATGTGATGTATAGGTCAGAATTCACATACACCCACCTTTATGCCTCCTAAGGTGTATCTTTATCGGTGCTCAAGTGTATCTCAATAGTTACTCAAGTGTATCTCCGCAAGTTCAACATGGAACTGCAATTTTCGGCACAGGCATAGCTTAATAATCTATACCTGAAAACACCGAGGGGATTGGGGGCGAGTAGCCCCCAAGAGAGAAAT
>CAVKAH010000061.1:9474-12629 GCA_963654095.1 Oscillospiraceae bacterium | reverse complement strand
AGCGTTCCTGGTTTGGGACCAGGCTGTCGCAGGTTCGAGTCCTGTCACCCCGACTGATAGAGAATGACCAACGTCATTCTCTTTTTTTTATTTTAAAAGTCTAACACTCCGTTGTCCACAAGTCCATATTTTGTTTTTCAGGGTAAGGCAGCCGCATTCTTAAGCTAATGTTTGTGTTCCAGAATTCTGACTAATAGTCTTGTTAAACATGGATATATTAGTTGGGAAATGCCGTTTTGTCGTTTACTGCTGACTATTTGTCAGAAAAAATATGGTGGTATGTCGTTTGTGAAAGGTGTAGTGTAATAAATTGATAACATAAACAGAAAGGAGATAATAATATGACATTCGACAAGTTTACAATCAAAGCGCAGGAGGTTGTGCAGGAGGCTGTCAACATCGCACAGATGAACGGACAACAAACAATTGAGCCAGTACATCTGTTGAAAGGTATGATGGTGAAAGCTAAAGACGTGGCTGGTTTTATCTTTCAGAAGCTCGGCGTTAATGCCAGTCAGATAGAAACGCTTGCAGATCAAGAGATAAAACACTTGCCAAGGGTACAGGGCGGACAGCCGTATCTATCAAATGATACAAATAATGTACTCTCGAAAGCAATGAAACAGTCGCAGAAGATGGGCGACGAGTTTGTTAGCGTGGAGCCGATATTACTTGCTCTGCTCACCGAAAACTCTACTGCCAGTCGTATTCTGAAGGATGCGGGTTGCACGGAGAATGAGATGCTGAAAGCTATACAAGAGCTTCGACAAGGCCAAAAGGTACAGAGCCAAAGCGGCGATGAGAATTATCAGAGTCTTGATAAATACGCCAAGAACCTCGTGGAGCAAGCTCGTCAGGGCAAACTTGACCCAGTGATAGGTCGTGATGATGAGATAAGGAGAGTGTTGCAGATATTGTCGCGCCGTACAAAGAACAACCCTATATTAATAGGTGAACCTGGTACTGGTAAGACGGCAATAGTAGAAGGACTGGCAGAGCGTATCGTTCGTGGCGACGTGCCAGAGAACCTGAAGGACAAACAGCTCTATTCGCTCGACATGGGAGCCCTTGTGGCAGGTGCTAAGTATAAGGGTGAGTTTGAGGAAAGACTAAAGAGCGTAATCAACGAAGTAACGAAAGGTGCTGGACGGATTATCCTCTTTATAGACGAGATACACACCCTTGTGGGGGCAGGAGGTGGCGAAGGAGCCATGGATGCTGCAAATATCTTGAAGCCAGCACTGGCACGTGGTGAGCTGAGGGCTATCGGAGCTACCACGCTCAACGAGTATCAGAAGTATTTTGAAAAGGATAAAGCACTTGAACGTCGTTTTCAAACAGTTATGGTGGATGAGCCTGACGAACTGAGTGCGATATCTATTTTGAGAGGATTGAGGGAACGTTATGAGAATCACCATAAGGTTCGTATACAAGATGATGCTTGTATCGCTGCCGTAAAACTCTCCGAGCGATATATCAGCGACCGTTTCTTGCCAGACAAGGCTATTGACTTGATGGATGAGGCTGCTGCAAAACTGAGGATGGAACGCGACTCCTTGCCAGAAGAGTTGGACGAGATAACACGTAAGCTTAAGCAACTCGAGATAGAACGAGAGGCTATAAAGCGTGAGGACGACCAACCTAAGATAGAGCAACTTGATAAAGACATAGCAGAACTCCGTGATCAAGAGAAGCAATATCGTGCAAAATGGGAAGGAGAAAAGGCACTTGTAAACAAGATACAAGAGGACAAACAACAGATGGAAAGCCTAAAACTCGAAGCCGAACGTGCAGAGAGAGAGGGCAATTATGAGCGTGTTGCTGAAATCAGATATAGTAGATTAAAGGCTCTTGAGGATGATATAAAGAACATACAGGAGCAACTTAAGAGTGCGCAAGGGGCAGAGGCTATGGTACGCGAAGAGGTTACTGCCGATGATATAGCAGAGGTTGTAAGCCGTTGGACGGGTATACCTGTAACACGTATGCTGCAAAGTGAGCGTGAGAAACTCTTGCATCTTGAAGAAGAATTGCATAAGAGGGTTATCGGACAGGATGAGGCTATCAATGCCGTAAGTGATGCTGTGCGCCGTAGTCGTGCTGGACTTCAAGACCCCAAACGTCCTATCGCATCGTTCATATTCCTTGGAACAACAGGTGTTGGTAAGACGGAATTGGCAAAGGCTCTTGCCGACTATCTCTTCAATGACGAGACGATGATGACTCGTATTGATATGAGTGAGTATCAGGAAAAGTTCAGCGTTTCGCGTCTTATCGGTGCCCCTCCAGGATATGTAGGTTACGATGAGGGTGGTCAACTCACGGAGGCTGTAAGGCGAAAGCCATATTCCGTAGTGCTTTTCGATGAGATAGAAAAGGCTCATCCTGACGTGTTCAATATCCTGCTTCAGGTGTTGGACGATGGTAGACTTACCGATAATAAGGGAAGAACGGTGAACTTCAAGAATACTATCATCATTATGACCTCAAACCTCGGTAGTCAGTATATACAACAAGAGTTTGAGAAACTCACGCCACAGAACCGTGATACTGTAATCGCAGATACTAAGCAGAAGGTTATGGATATGTTGAAGAAGACTATCCGTCCAGAGTTCTTGAACCGTATTGACGAGACTATCATGTTCTTGCCACTGACAAAAGCTGAGATAGCCAAGGTAGTAACCTTGCAGATGAATGGTGTAAAGAAGATGCTTGAGCCACAGGGCTTCACCCTTAATGTTACGGATGCTGCAATAGAATATCTTGCCAACGAAGGCTTTGATCCTGAGTTTGGTGCACGTCCAGTCAAGAGAGCCATCCAGCGTTTGGTACTCAACGACCTATCAAAGAAGATACTTGCAGAGGAGGTAAGTAGGGAGAAACCAATCGTTATCGATGCCAACGGAGCAGGCTTGCAGTTCAGGAACTGATAACATCTTTCAGTTCCGAAACTGATTCATTATGATTAGTTAGTGTGTTTGTGATATGAAGACACCGGAAACATTTCCTATTATTGGGAAATGTTTCCGGTGTCTTTTTTATGATTTATATTGATTCCCTATATAATTTTCGTTTGCTTATTCCTCAATTATATTGTATGATTTCCACGGTTGTTTGTTGTAAGCCTCCTTACAGCCTTTCGGCACGTATAGGTC
>CAVKAH010000061.1:0-9464 GCA_963654095.1 Oscillospiraceae bacterium | reverse complement strand
TCAATATTCTTTGTGTCAAAGCCAAGTCCTGACCAAGAATCACCTCCGTATGTCGGAGCTGTTTTCGGTTTCATGTGCAATTCCGTCATGTTGTCGCATGACACGAAAGCATAATCACCAATGTAAGTAACTGATGCCGGAATAGTAAGAGTCTTTAGTCCTGTTGCCTTCCTGAAAGCAAACTCACCGATATTCTTCAGTCCATTTGGAAGTTTTAAATCCTTTAGACTACTGCATCCTGTAAAAGTACCGGTCCATAATTGAGTAATCCTTGTGGAAGATAGATCTATAGCCGTGAGCGATGTACAATTTGAAAAAGCATAAGCTCCCAATGTTTCTACAGAGCTTGGTAGTTTAAATTCTGTCATACCTGTACACATCGTGAAACAATTTTGACCAATATTCTTTACAGTTGTTGGAATTTGTAGTGATGTTATTTTACAGCCTGCAAAGGCATATTGACCAAATTCTTCTATACCATTGCCTAATGTTATTTTCTTCAGTTTTGTCGAAAAGAGGGCATTGTTGCCAATTTTCTTCACTGTGCCAGGCACGTTTACCGTTGTCAGTTGTTTAATCAACAAGTAGTTGGAACTCAACTCTGTTATACCCGACGGAACTGTCAACTCCGTTATTTCTTTACCTTTATATGTAAAGGTAACGTATTCCGAGATATTGCTGATCATGTCAATATCGTTCCATGCCTTTAAATTGGCAATGTCGGCTTTCAATGGGTTACGGGTACTTGTATTATAAGGATCGCCTTCTATCTTTTTCAGAGAAGACGGAAGATAGATATTCTCAATAGCAGTGCAACCATAAAAGATGTTGCTCTCCATTTTTGTTGCACTGTTTGGCAGATATACCTTTATCAGCGATACGCATCCAAAGAACATTGCTTTAGGAATAGTGTTGTCTTCAGTTACTAAAAAATCATACTTTTGATGGTTAAGATACGCTCTTCCGCCATGTACAATCTGTGCATCGCTCAAATCCAGATATGCGAGTGTTCCGTTTGTCGATTCTCCTTTCTCGTCACCTCCTGCCATATCACGCAGGAAAAGAATGTCGGTACCGTTGATTTTACCTACCACCTTCAAACTTGCTGTGGTGTATTTCTTTGTGGCATCAATTTTCTCTACAAGAGTGCCTGGCTCGGTCAGCTTTACCGTAAGAGACATCTTGTCCGGTTTTACGGTTGTTTCGGTGTTGCCACCGTCATTGTCATCACCGTCGCCACCGCACGAGGATATACATAGAGCCACTGCCAAGGCGAAAAAGTAACTATAAAATTTTCTCATTTCTAATATTAATTAATGGGTAAATATTGTATCTTGCCTGTATCTGTATAAAATATGAATATTTTTTTTGCAAATGTAACGTAAATAAATAATATATGCAACGTTATACAATATTTATGACAATATTTCTTCTTGCAATCAATATTTGGGACAACATTACCGGACAGCAATATTATTTTTTATAAATTGCATAGGTGTCATGTCAGTGTGTTGCTTGAAATAACGGCAAAAGAAAGATAAGTCGCTGAAATGATAATCCCATGCAATTTCTTTTATAGACTTATGATCGGTATTAAGCGATAGCTTGATTTGCAGTATTACGTATTGGTTTATTAGTGTCTTTGCCGTTTGACCTGTTGTTCGTTGGGTTATGGTGTTGAGATATTTTGGTGTGATATGCAGGATATCGGCATAGTAGTAGACATCGCGAGATTGCTTGAACCTCTTCTCAAGTTCCATCATAAAGGAGTTAAATAGCTCTTTTGTACGTGGACTTATATCTTCTTCTTCCTTCTTTTCCTCAGGATTGCGATATAGATAATCGTAGAAACCTACAAAGAAAGCCTTTAGTTGGAGAAGTACAAGTTGGTCAAGACAGGTACATTCTGTTTGGTCGAAATATATTTTCAATAGTGAAAACATACTGTTGATGATGTTCTTCAGATTTGTTGACTCCGTGCGGCAACGGTCTAATTTCAGTTGGGAGTAAACGGTTTGTTCCAGTTGAAGACTTGCTTCTCTAAGTAGAGAAGCACTATATTTCAGTATTTCGGTGTTGAAATCATCACTCATTTCGGTGATAATAATAGCATCATTAGGGAATAAGGTGATGACAGCCCCAGGGGATAATTCCCATTTGGAGAAGTTTACCCTTATTTTTGCAGTACCTTTTCTGCATATTATAATCATTCCATAGTTTATGACAACGGCGTTGTTATGCCATTCTTTAAGGCTTCTATTGCTTAGTTCTACATCCATTCTTCCTCTGATTTTTATATTGTTAGTCTGCAAGTAAACATTCTATAAGTTCGTTTTTCTACTGCAAATATCGTTATTTTATGTGATAAAATACCATTGTTGTTCCTAAATATCCCATGATGAAGGATAAATTTAAAACCAATAGCAAGGCTAAAACGACTAACTTTGCATCTCGAAAACAAAGGTAAATGATCACACAATATATTAATTAGGTATGAAAAGAAGATTTTTTAGCTGTGCTCTTGTGTGTCTTATGCTCTCGTTTGAGTGCAGCGCACAAACACAACAAAGGATGACTGTGGATGAGCTGTTCACGCTTGTAGAGAACGGAAGCAGAGAACTGAAAGTTCAGAAGACAGGAGTAGATGTAGCAAATAGGGGAATTGGAGAGGCAAAGAGTCGTAGACTGCCAGATATAAACGCCTCGTTGTCTGTAAGCTATAATGGTAATGTGCTGATGATGGATCGTGATTTCAGCAATGCCAAGGGGCTTTCGCAACCACATTTTGGCAATTCTTTCGCTCTTGAAGCCCAGCAGGTGGTATATGCAGGAGGTGCTATTGATGCAGGTATCCGACTGGCAGAACTCCAAAAGCAGATGAGCGAGAATACCGTTTCGCTTACTCGCAGTCAGCAACGTTTTATTGCCATAGGGCAATATCTTGAGTTATTGAAGATAGAAAACGGTATAAAGGTTTACGACAGTAATATCTCGCTGACAGAGAAACTTATAGATGATATAAAGGCAAAGCAGTCGCAAGGTATGGCTCTGAAGAATGATGTAACACGCTATGAACTGCAGATGGAAACGCTGAAACTTGGCAAGAGAAAACTTGAGGACCAGAAAAGTATCTTAAACCATCAGCTCTGTAACACTCTAGGGTTGGAGAATGTGGATGTGAAACCCGTGGTAGACCTTGATATGTATGAGAAGGACAATCTTCAAGAAAACGAATTGCAAGATGCTGCAGCAGTATCGTCATCATTTATAAAGCAGTCGGCAATAGGTATGCAGATGGCAAACCAACAACTAAAACTCGCCAAGAGCGAACTTATGCCAAAGGTTGCCATCGTGGCTTCAGATAATTTTGTAGGACCTTTCACTTATGATATTCCGCCAATAGATAATAATTTCAATATCTGGTATGTAGGCATTGGAGTTAAATACTCTCTAAGTTCTTTGTTTAAATCAAATAAGGTGGTGAGGAAAGCAAAGGAACAAGTAAGGCAAAGTAGAGAAACGTATGCCGTTTCAACAGAAAAAGTAAATAATAATATGCAGCAAGCATACACGTTGCATAAGCAAGCATTCGTAGAAAGGCGTACTCAGCAGAAGAGTGTGGAACTGGCAAATCAAAACTATCAAGTGATGAACGACAGATATCTCAATCAGCTTGCACTCGTTACTGATATGGTGGACGCTTCAAATCTAAAGCTCAACGCAGAACTTCAAGAAGTGAACGCACGTATTAATATAGCCTATACCTATTATAATATAATGTATGTGGCAGGGAAAATATAACAAACAGAAATAGAATTGATAAGATAACAGCATAAAAATATTATAAAAACGTATGGAAATGAAACAGAAAAAACTTTTGAGAACGATATATAATGTGTTTGTACTTGTCATATTGCTCGTTGGAGCATGGCTTGTAGTAGACTATTTTGTGCATTTTGGTGATGGTGAGTTTACGGATAATGCAACAGTTCAGCAGCATATCACTCCTGTTAACGCACGTGTTGGCGGATTTATAAAGGAGATTCGCTTTAACGAATATCAGCCAGTTCATAAGGGAGATACACTTGTTGTAATAGAAGATAGCGAGTTCAGACTTCGTTTAGCACAGGCAGAAGCAGACTTGCAACGTGAACTTGCAGGCGGAGCTGCCACTACATCGGGAATGGATGTTACGCAGCAGAACATAACGGTATCGGATGCAGGCATAGAAGAGGCAAAGGTCCGTCTTGACAATGCTCGTGGCGATGATCAGCGTTATGCCCAATTACTGAAGAATGATGCCGTTACGCAACAGCAGTACGACCAAGTGCATACCGCATATCTTGCAGCAAAAGCACGCTACGAACAGGCAGTACGCAGTAAAGGCTCGCTGACAAAAGCAGTACAAGAGCAAGGACATCGCCTTTCGCAGAATAACGCTTCGGTAGAAGTGGCAAAGGCTCAAATAAAGCTTGCCCGATTAAATCTTTCTTATACGGTAATTGTAGCAACAGCCGATGGTGTGGTAGGAAAGAAAAATATCCATGTAGGACAACTCGTACAGCCTGGACAGACAATGGTGGATATTGTGGACAACTCAGAACTATGGGTTGTGGCAAACTATCGTGAAACACAATTGAAAGGCATCTCTGTAGGCTCAAAAGTAAAGGTTACGGCAGACGCCGTACCAGATATAGAGTATACAGGAACAGTGGAGAGAATAAGTGATGCTACTGGCTCAGCGTTTTCTATGATACCTCAGGATAACGCTACTGGAAACTTTGTCAAGGTTGAACAGCGTATACCAGTGCGTGTTAGTCTGAAGGGAAACGGCAAAAATACCCAGAAACTTCGTGCTGGAATGAATGTGGAGTGTACAGTAGTAAAATAACGGCATAATTTTCTTTATAGAGTGAAAGTATGGAAACAACAGATAATACAAAAAGCAAGGAGGGGCATACAGGCGGACCGCCAATGACATTTGCCATGCCAATGTATTATGATTTTGTGCCAAAATGGATACGACCATGGATATATATAGTATTGGGATTCTGTTTCCAATTTTCCAATGGTATGTATCTCGGTGCGATAAACAATGTCGTTGGCGAATGGGGAATAATGCGTGAAGATGTGCAGATGTGTCTTTATTCCACTCTGATAGGAATGACACTATATTTCCCTGTACTCTTCAGAATGAAATTTCATTTCTCAAATAAATTCTTGCTGATGATGGCAGCGGCAGTAATAATAGTATGCAACCTGCTTGCCACATTGCATTTGCCGCTTCCTGTGCTATGGGTTATATGTGTAATATGCGGAATGGCAAAGATTCAAGGCACGTTTGAATGTATGTCTTCAATACAGTTGTGGATTACACCGAAGCGAGATTTTGGTGTGTTCTTCCCGATACTTCATATTATATTGCTTACATCGATAGAGGTAACAGGGTATCTTGCAGCATGGTTCGCCTTTGACATGCACTGGACATATATGCATTGGTTTGTTATGGCACTTATGCTGATAGTCTTGCTTGTGCAAGCTCTTCTTACACGTCCTTTTCACGCTATGCCTCAGATAGTGCCACTAAAGGGAATTGACTGGTTCGGGGCAGTATTATGGTGCGTGTTCTGGCTGCAAACAGCATGGCTGCTAAATTATGGCGACTGGCTCGACTGGTGGCATTCATCACAGTTTCGCCTTGTAACAGGTACGGCATTTATCTCGCTCGCAATATGTTTGCAGAGAATGTGGCATCATCCCAAGCCGTATATTGAGCCTGCGATGTGGAATTATCATAATGTAGTGCCTGTGATCTTACTGATAGGCGTTGTCGAGGCATTGTTCTCGTGTGAACACGTTTTGGAAACGGTGTATTATGCAGGAGTAATGCATTATGCAGACCATACATACGAGTCACTAAATCAATGGTCTTTGCCTGGAATATGGGCAGGTTGTCTGTTTTCTATTGGATGGCTAAAGATGATGCGGTGGAATGTGTATAAGCTTATAGCTGTTGCTTTCTTCGCTTTTGTTATTTATGCAGGAGGTTTTTATTTTCTCGTAGACTCTAACATAAATATAGAACAACTGCGTGTTCCTATAATTTGGCGTGGCTTTAGCTATGCTATATTGTGCATTTCGTTTATGTGGTGCTTGTATCAGATAATGTCGTTCGAGCATTTCTTTCAAGCATTGTCTGTATTTAACATATTGCATATGTTTATAGGTGGACTCGTCGGAGCAGCTCTTCATGGAAGAGGAATGAAATACTATATGGCAGATGGCTTTGCACGCTGCTCTGGATATATAGACAGCGTTAGGCTGAGTGCACGGAATGTAGACATTCCGCAAATGATGAATGGTGTTGTAGAGGGCTTCCTCGCACAGAGTGTCAAGATATTGTTTGGTTGGACACTTATTGCTGGTATATTCTTTGCCATATTGATGCTCCTTTGGGATATACCTATGGTTCGCCATCAGATAAAACATGTTCCAGGGTGGCCTGTCGTTGGAATGAGAATATTAAGAGGTTTTCAACGGCAACAGAAGCTAAAGAAGTTGCGCCATGAACGACGAATGGCACTTGCACGATAAGAGCAAAAAGACTTTGTATATAAACATATAACTGAGCCTACACATAATTGTTGGCTCAGCTATATGTTTATTTAAATTTCTCTTCCGTTTTCTTAATAGCTTCCTCATATCCTGTAAGTGCAGAGAAAGGGGCAAACTGTGCTGCACGATTGGATATTGGCATTTGCGGATGCTTTTGGGAAATGTGGTGTGGATGATGTAATATATGTTCGTAATTCATAGCTATACATTATATATTATGGTTTTGCAAAAGAAAACTATTCATGATGCCCACCTATTTGTTCGTTTCTCTCTCTCGCTGTAGCACCATCTTCAAAGTCGAGGGCTTTCAGTATGGTGTTCTTACCAAACGATTTCTTGATTTTAAGTACGGCTTCTTGCATACGCCGTTCCTTAGCGAGGAGCTTGTGCTCTTTTTCTTCCTTCAGTTGCAAGGCTTTGTAATCAACAAATAAGTCCAACTGTTCTGGCATATTGCTTTTATTGATATGTTCTTCGGAAACCACATTGCCAGCAGTTATGTTAATTCTCCTTATAAGCAAATCTGGGTCAACGTTATGCTTGAAGAGTGCGGTTGCTGCTTCAATGATAAGTCGTGATGATGAGGTAAAGCGTTGCATCCTGATGCTGCCGTTGGTTGGTTTGGGAACAACCTTACCATAATGGTTTAATGCAACATCCTGTATAGGGGTGAAGCTGGCTTCGTATGAAGATAGACTATCGGCATCATATCCTATGTAGATGCCGATTTGATTAGTTACAAGTCGCTTGTCAACAAGGTCTAACGACAGTGCTTCTGCCATCTCTTTCAGTACAACAAGAGCTTTCTTGTAGTTGTACGGACATTGCAACACTTGTCCTTGACTTAGTGATTTTATAGCTGGCTTATATTCTTTAATGGCTTTCATGGTGCATGGCTCCCATCCCCAAGCGTGGTCAATAAGCAATTCTGCATTCACTCCAAATAACTTGTACAATAGTTCTTCGTCTCTTTCCGACTGTATGGCAATATCGCCCATTGTGTATATCCCATGTCGCTCAAGTTGGTTGGCTATGCCTCTCCCTACACGCCAAAAGTCCGTAAGGGGACGATGACTCCATAGTTTCTCTCGGTATGACATTTCGTTAAGTTCTGCTATCCTTACCCCGTCTTTGTCTGCAGGTAGATGTTTCGCAACGATATCCATTGCTACCTTACATAGATAAAGGTTCGTTCCGATACCTGCAGTTGCCGTTATGCCAGTGGTCTTCAGTACATCTTGTATCATAGTCATTGCCAACTGATGGGCTGTCATCTTCTTATGTTTCAGATAGTCTGTAACATCTATAAAAACCTCATCTATAGAGTAAACATGAATATCTTCTGCCGCTATATATTTTAGATAGATGCCATAAATCTTAGCACTCGTCTCTATATATTTAGCCATCCTTGGTTTGGCGATTATATAAGCAAGTTCTAAATCTTTGTTACTATCAAGTTCTGGTGCATATATAGATTTACCTCTGAAGCATCCTCCGCATTTGAATTTTCTTTCGTAGTTTATTTGCTTTACTCTTTGTATAACTTCAAAGAGTCTTGCCCTGCCGCCAATGCCATAAGCCTTTAACGATGGTGATACGGCAAGACAGATGGTCTTGTCTGTTCTCCTTGTGTCGGCAACTACAAGATTTGCGGTAAGAGGGTTTAAACCTCTTGCCACACATTCCACCGAGGCATAGAATGATTTCAGGTCGATGGCAATATATGTTCTGTTGTATTGTTGTTCCATTGGCAATTATTACACAAAGGTACTTATTATTTCTTTGATTAAATTTGGCAAGTGTCCGATTTTAGTATATCTTTGCATTTGTGATAGTGGGTACATAGGTAAAAAGGAACTATATGTGCCTACTTTATATAGATATCTTTATATTTTAAATATTTGCAGTGATGGACAAAAATATCTTTAGTGGAGTATTTCATGTTGATCGCGAAAAGATGAAAGATTTCCTGTTTATCTTTTTGGGAGTCCTAACATATTCTTTTGGTTATACTGCATTCATATTGCCCGAAAAGGTAGTTATGGGTGGCGTGTCGGGTCTTTCGGCACTTATCTTTTATGCCACATCATTCCCTCCTGGATATTCTATTTGGATATTAAACTTTGTGATGTTGGGAATAGCTATTAAGGCTTTGTCAAAACAGTTTATTGTTCGCACGGTGATAGGAGTGTCTATCTTGTCTGTGTTAGTAGCTGTCATGCAACCGATATTTGTTGATTATCCTATGATAACCGTTGGTGAAGACCGCTTTATGCACGTCTTGATAGGTGGTGCATTGTGTGGCGCAGGTCTTGGCTTGATATATTCGCACAATGGTTCCACGGGAGGTACCGATATTATAATAGCATTGCTCAATAAGTATTTTAGAATGAGTTTCGGAAGAGCAATGCAGTTTGTTGACTGTACGATAATCGCTTCTTCATATCTGCTCTTTCATAGTATGGAGACAATAGTATATGGTGTGGCGTTCACTCTTGTTGCAAGTTATGTTTGCGATTATGTGGTGAACGGAACTCGCCAGACTGTTCAGTTCATCATAATATCTAAGAAATATAAAGACATTGCCGATGTGATAAACCGTAGAATCCACCGCGGTGTAACCGTGATAGAAGGCAAGGGCTGGTATTCAAAGCAAGAAGTAGATATTCTGATTGTTATGGCACGCAGATATGAATGTCAGGACATCTTTAATTATATAAAGAAGATAGACCCAATGGCTCTCGTATCGCAATCTTACTGCCAAGGTGTTTTCGGTGAGGGCTTTGATTCTATAAAGTAATAATCTATTAGGGACGAGGGACTGACATATAGGTTTATTTGACCTCATC
>CAVKAH010000060.1:0-12816 GCA_963654095.1 Oscillospiraceae bacterium | reverse complement strand
CCTCGTTATTCATCATTTCCCTCCTACAATGGTTTTTATATCGTTGAGTTTGTTAAGAGCTTCCATAGGTGTTAGGTTGTTGATGTCAAGACCAAGTATCTCGTCACGTACCTGACAAAGTACAGGATCGTCTAACTGGAAGAAGCTTAGTTGTGCACCTTCTGCTTGAGAAGATATATTCTCAACGGCAGCTTTTCCAGCAGCTCCCACCCCACTGTTGTCGGCTTCCAATTGCTTAAGTATGGTGTTTGCCCTATTAATGATGCTTTTTGGCATACCTGCTATTTGTGCCACATGAATACCGAAAGAGTGTTCTGAGCCACCTCTTTCTAGGCGTCGCAAGAATATAACCTTACCGTTCATCTCCTTCACGCTTACGTTATAGTTCTTTATTCTCGTGAAGTTTTTCTCCATTTCGTTCAACTCGTGATAGTGTGTGGCAAAGAGTGTGCGGGCTGCAGCCTTACTCTGTTCGTGCAAATATTCTACTATTGCCCATGCTATTGATATACCATCGTATGTACTTGTTCCTCTTCCGAGTTCGTCAAAGAGTACAAGACTGCGTGGTGTAACGTTGTTAAGGATGTTTGCAGCTTCTGTCATTTCCACCATAAAGGTAGACTCTCCCATTGAAATGTTATCACTTGCACCAACGCGAGTGAATATTTTGTCCACGATACCTATCTTTGCGCTTTCTGCTGGAACGTAACATCCTATCTGTGTCATTAGTGTTATGAGGGCGGTTTGTCGGAGCAAAGCCGACTTACCAGCCATGTTAGGACCAGTGATAATCATTATCTGCTGCTTCTTATCATCAAGATAAATATCGTTAGGCACATATTTTTCTCCCACGGGCAACTGTGTTTCTATCACAGGATGTCTACCCTGACGTATGTCTATAACTATATCATCTTGTAATATTTGTGGGCGTACGTAGCGATGTTCCTCTGCTGTCTTTGCGTATGACAATAGGCAATCGAGCTGTGCAATGATATGGGCATCTTTCTGTATGGTATGGATATAATGTTGCGAAGCCTGCACAAGTTCTCCGTAAAGACGTGTTTCGAGTTGTAAAATCTTATCCTCTGCACCAAGTATCTGCTCTTCATATTGCTTGAGTTCTTGGGTGATATACCTCTCCGCACTAGCAAGTGTTTGCTTTCTAATCCATGTTTCAGGCACCTTATCCTTATGGATATTGCGTACTTCAAGATAATATCCGAACACGTTATTATAGCCTATCTTCAGGCTACTTATACCAGTTTCTTCCGTTTCACGCTCTTGTATCTTCAGCAAATAATCCTTTCCGTTATATGCAATGTCGCGTGTTCGGTCTAGCTCTTCATCCACTCCGTTCCTTATAACGTGCCCTTTGTTTACTAGCTGAGGTGGGTCTGGCTCTATCTCCATCTCTATGCGGTCGCTGAGTTCTTTGCACTCATCTATCTTCTCAGCCATAAGGGCAAGAGTGGCATTGCTTGACTTTGCACAAGCTTCCTTTATAGGTTTCATGGCGAGAAGTGCATTTTTTAGTTGCACCATCTCCCTAGGTGTTACTCTGCCAGTAGCCACTTTAGCTGTTATACGCTCTAGGTCTCCCACCCCATTAATATTATCATCGACGGTCTGTCTGAGCAGAGTATCCTTGAAGAATTCCTCCACTACATCCAGTCTTTTATCTATATCGGCGGCATTTCTAAGCGGAAATCTCACCCATCTATTCAACATTCTGGCACCCATAGGTGATGCTGTGCGGTCTAAAACATCTATAAGTGAGCTTCCTCCCTCTTGCATTGAACGTGTAAGTTCAAGGGAGCGGATGGTGAAATTGTCTAGTCTTACATACCTTTCTTCGTCAATTCTAGAGAGCGAAGTTATATGGCTGATGTGTGTATGTTGCGTTATTTCCAGATATTGAAGTATAGCCCCACTTGCCACGATGCCGTTTTTCAAGTGGTCGATACCGAAGCCTTTCAGGTTCTTAACGTTAAAGTGCTTCTGCAGTTTCTGGCGTGCTGTCTGTTCGTTGAATACCCATTCGTCCAGTTCAAACGTACAGTGTTTAGTGCCGAAAAATCTCTCGAAGTCGGCTTTCTTACCTCTTTCAAACAGCATCTCTTTAGGTTGGAAGTTGGCAACCAGCTTCTGTATATAGTCGTAAGGACCTTCTGTAGTAAGAAACTCTCCTGTTGAGATGTCAAGAAACGCCACCCCGCATGAGCCTTTTCCGAAATGTATGGCTGCTAAAAAGTTATTTTCTTTATAGTTAAGAACATTGTCGGTAAGTGCTACACCTGGAGTTACAAGTTCTGTGATACCTCTTTTTACGAGTTTTTTTGTAAGTTTCGGGTCTTCCAGTTGGTCACATATCGCCACTCTCCTACCCGCTCTGATAAGTTTAGGTAGGTATGTGTCAAGTGCGTGGTGTGGAAATCCAGCCATCTCAGTGGATGGTTTGTTCCCCGAATTATTTCTTTTTGTAAGTGTAATGCCGAGAATACGGCTCGCATCGACAGCATCATCGCAGTACGTCTCATAGAAGTCGCCACAGCGAAACAGTAGCAAAGCATCTGGATGTTTAGCCTTCAGCGAGAAGAACTGCTGCATCATCGGTGTGAGTCCATTTTCTTTTTTAGCCATAATATATCAGTTTGCAAGTTCCTTCGAGTATAACGAAATATTGTTTTCATATCCTCGAGTGCACCTTATTATTATGCAAAAATAAGAAAAAAAGGCGAAGAAGCCAAGACTAAACTATTCTTATTCTATAAAAAGCCTATAGAAAAAAGTCTTTTACATGGGATTAAAAGTATAAATATAAACCTTATTTATCCAAATAAAGCTTTATATTTACTGAAATAAAACTTTTATTTAAATAAATAAGGTTTATGTTTTAAGTTTAAAGTATAGTTTTTAATGTTTTAGGATATAGTTTTTAATGTTTTATCCCTATACTTATATATCTTTTGTATTATAAATTGTTACTCCAATATCTTGTATTCTTACTCCAACATCTTGAGAACCGTTGATGTGAGATATGGTTTTATTTCATCGAACGGTATTGTGAAAGTAGGCAAGCCTGCAGCGTATGCTGCTATTTCATACTGCTGATATACGAAAGTAACGCCCTTGGCTGTTATGTAAGGTGTGGTTTTGGGAAGAGGAAGAAAGTCTACGTCGTATGGATCGTTTAGAATAAGAAGTTCTTTAAGGTCATCGTCTGTCATTTTAGGCATACCGAAATATTCCTTTAAGCCTTTTTTAAGCAATGCTCTGAACTCATCTTTTTCTGTTCCAACAAGCATATCATTATAGAATTTCCTACCGTCTGCCTTACGGAAGGTGGCACCCTGAACAATGGATACGCCATGTGCGCCACCCATATATATATCGTTGACAGCGACATAGGTTACGTATTTTCTTGTTTCTCTAATCTTGTTGAACTTATAACCTACCATGAATGGAGTTTCTCCTTCTGTCTCTTTAAACTCATTTATAAGATGATTGTATTCCTTTCTTCCATAGTAATTAACTATAGAGTCGCCGTTTTCCAACGAGCCCATATACTCTGCGCCGAGGAATTCGTTAATATATTCAGAGATTGCAGTCTTTATACTTTGAGGTGCAGTGGTAGGGAAGTCTGCATAGATACTAACCTCAGCGATAGTATCCTTCTTCTCGAAACTAACAGAGTCGGTAACTAACATTTGTTTAGTATCTGTTTTGTTGCTGCAACATGATGTCATAGCGATAGCTGCTATTGCACTTAGAAAGATGTTTATTGTTTTCATAATAAGATAATTAAGTTATTGTAATGATGTTACAATACTATTTTTGCCACTTCATCCACTTTCCGCCTTTCATGCAGCATATACCGATGATGATGAAAGGTATGGAGAGCAGTTGTCCCATGTCGAGTGGGAGAGAGGCTTCAAAGGCTTCTTGTACCTCTTTGGTATACTCTATGAAGAAGCGAGCAGTGAAGATATACGTCAAGCAAAGCCCGAAAAAGAATCCCGTGCCTACCTTCTGCGGGTTGCGACGATATAGATACCAGCCGATGAAGAAGAGTAGGGCGTAGGCTATAGCCTCGTATAGCTGTCCGGGATGTCGTGGCTGCATATCCACTTGCTCAAAGATAAAAGCCCATGGCATATCAGTTGCCTTACCTATAATCTCCGAGTTCATAAGGTTGCCAAGACGTATAAAGCATGCCGTAACTGGTGTTGCAATGGCAATATTGTCTAGCACTTGCCATATATTAAGCTTGGTGCGCTTTACGTATAACCATAGGGCAAGCATCAGTCCGAGTGTGCCTCCATGACTTGCCAGTCCGGCATATCCAGTAAATTTCCATCCGCCGTATTCAAGGAAACGTATAGGCAGGAGCATCTCGATGATATGCTTGCCCGACGACAGAAAATAGTCTGGTTCATAGAAAAGACAATGCCCAAGTCGTGCTCCGACGAGTATTCCTACGAAGCAATATATAAACAAAGGTTCAAAAAGCTCTTGTTTTATCTTTTGTTGAACGTATAGTTTCCTTACTATAAAGTATGCCCCGAGCAGTCCGATTAGCCAGCATAGCGCATACCAACGCATGGCAAACGGACCGATATGGAATGCTTCTATACTTGGATTCCAATCTATATACAACATCTCTTATTCGTTTTTGGTTAGCCTATCCTTATATTTTGGGGTAGGGTAGGACTATACATTAAATCTGAAGTGCATGATATCACCATCCTGCACAATATACTCCTTACCCTCAATGCCGAGTTTTCCTGCTTCGCGAACAGCAGCCTCAGAGCCGTATTTTATATAGTCGTCATACTTTATAACCTCTGCTCTGATGAAGCCTTTCTCGAAGTCTGTGTGGATAACACCGGCACATTGTGGAGCTTTCCATCCCTTGTGGTATGTCCAAGCCTTAACCTCCATCTCTCCAGCGGTGATGAATGTTTCAAGGTTAAGTAGGGAATAAGCCTTTTTAATAAGGCGGTTCACACCACTCTCCTCTAGTCCGAGCTCATCGAGAAACATCTGTTTGTCTTCGTAAGTTTCAAGTCCGGCGATGTCCTCCTCTGTCTTTCCTGCTATGACAAGTGTCTCTGCGCCTTCCTCTTTTGCTATTTCTTCGATGCGGCGAGAGTATTCGTTGCCGTTCTTAGCTGACGCTTCGTCAACGTTACATACATAGAGAACAGGTTTTGCAGTTAGCAGAAAGAGGTTGCGGGCAGCATCCTGCTCCTCCTTAGAGTCGAACTCTACGGTGCGTGCGTTCTTACCTTGTTCAAGCACTTCCTTATATGCTTCGAGCACAGTAACCTCAATCTTTGCATCTTTGTTGCCAGCTTGTGCTATCTTCTGTTGCTTGGAGAGTCTGCCCTCGATAGTCTCAAGGTCTTTCAACTGTAGTTCTGTGTCTATAATCTCCTTATCGCGAACAGGGTCTATAGTACCATCTACGTGTGTGATATTCTCATCATCGAAGCAGCGAAGAACATGGATTATGGCATCCGTCTCACGGATGTTTCCAAGGAATTTGTTACCCAAACCTTCACCCTTGCTTGCACCTTTTACGAGTCCAGCTATATCTACAATCTCGCAAGTGGCAGGCACTATGCGTCCTGGATGTACTATTTCTGCCAGTTTTGTAAGGCGTTCGTCGGGAACGGTGATAACGCCCACGTTAGGTTCTATTGTACAAAAAGGAAAGTTAGCTGCCTGTGCCTTTGCGCTTGAAAGGCAATTAAAAAGAGTGGATTTACCCACATTAGGGAGTCCCACGATACCACATTTTAGTGCCATGTCTTATCTTAGTTTTATTCTTTTATTGTTCTATAAATCAAGTAGAATACTCCTTGCAATCAACAATGAATAATGAAAGCAAAGGTTATTTCAGTTTGCGAAATTACTCATTTTATTTGTAATATACTGTATTTAAGGCTTATAAAATGAGAAAAACGGATAACTTTGCCTTTCCTTGATAGTCATCATTACTTGTTAAAAAGATAGTAGCTAATTCTGTAATTAGGATAACGAATGTAAAACATGTATAAATATAACGTGAAAAAATTTGAGTAATAGTGCGATTTATATAATTTTGTGGTGTTATGAAAGGGAAGTGGTTAAGAGCATTTGTGGTGGTAATGTTTGTTGTGCTTGTATCGCAAGAGGCAAAACCACAAAGAAGCGGTATCGTAGTATCTGCAGATACAAAGCTTCCAGTTCGTGATGTGGCAATACGATGGGACAACAAAGATGCTGTAAAGTCGTCTTGGAATGGCACTTTCGTTATCCCGAGGGAGTTTAACATGGTGAATTTTCATCATCCGAAATACGAAACCCGTATGCTGCGCCACGATGAGGTGTCTGACACCATATATCTGCTACCATCGTCGCGAATGTTGTCGGAGGTTGTTATCTATGGTGAACGCCGTCGCCGTCCCGACTATGTGGGTATAAATAGTACCGACAAGGAACTCATTGCCGTCAACGTAAGCGGTGGTGCAAATGTGCTTGGAATAATAAAACTCTTAGCACAACCTATTATAAATAAGATTCACCGCGACAAAACCTTAAAGAAAGCTCGCAAGAAACAGGTAATAGACAACTACTAAAGATAATCGAAACGTTATAAAATCTAATATTATGAACACATCAAAACCCTCTGTTTCGTGGGATGAACTTATTGCCTCAATAGAAACAGCATCATTACACCCAATGGAAACAGCATGGAACATATACCGCTATCTGAAGCAAAATCATACGGCAATAGGCTCCAGACAAGTGCGCACTTTGCTTTCTGGATACCTTAAACTACCTGTTGAGAAACCATCACTCGTACATTCGTGTATTCTCGACATTGCCATAAGAATAAGTGCAGAGTATGACGATTTCCAATTTCCACAGTTCTTGAAGATGTGGGGATATGATGTTAACCTTCGAGAAGAAGACCGCCAGCGGCAGATGGGTAAGGACGGTAAGTCGTATCCCTCATTAAAGGAGAAGACAGAGAGACGCTTGCAGTCGTATATCCTGCATCATCAGGATGATGCACCGCAAGCAATGGAAGGCATAAAGACTATGTTTGCCGTAAAGGTTTTCGAGAGTTCGCTGAACGGGAAACGACGCTTTTTTGCAAAGCTCATAGCTCCAGACGGTAAGGAACTTACTGCTGACAGCCATCTATTCCCATGCAAACCGTGGGAGATACAGGGTAATTTGTATGACGTATCTATAAGAACTTCAAAGCAAGGCAACGAGCGTGCAGAGGAAATACTGGTATCTAAAAAAAGGGTAGGGGATGTGTTCCCCACAATGGTGGGGTATGTAGAAGGCGTTGACGAAGGACATGGGCATTATCATATATATGATGCCTTGTCGAGACATTTCGTGGCAGAGAAGCCCAAGACTATGATTAAGCATGGCGACTTCGTTTTGTTTTCGCCCATAATACCAGAAAAGGACAAATTTAAAAGTGCTGCCGTGGTGAATGTAATGAAGTATGACGACGGATTGGCTGCGTTCGGCACTTACAACGCTATGGTAATATATATGAACCCTACCGACGGCTATTTCCGCTATCGTATAATATCTCCAATAAAAGAAACTCCAGAGGGTGAAATAACAGAAGAAGGCTTTGCTTCGCTTGTATATGTTAAGGATGATAATATGCGCAATACTCTTAAAGTAGGCGACAAAATACGTCTTTTGCTCTTTCTTAAAAGGAGTAAGGATGGTGAAAAGCGCAATCATGTGGCAGAAGTAACACATCTCTAATCTATGGAATTTATTTTGCATAGATATTTATTTATATGCAAAAACTTTCATTAATATATCTCAAGGATAAAGAATTCTAAAATTTTTTAGTACTTTTGTCTTGTTATATCGATTTTCCGTAATGGAAATCGCAACACAAAGACGGGAAATATAGGTATGGCATTAGTCTGGCGGTAAGATGCCAGGTACACAAACACATTTTATTGACTTATATTTTAAAGGTTGCGTAATTTAAATCATTTAAGATGTCAAAGCAAAGAAAACTTATTGTTTTATTCGCAGCGATAGTAACCGCAATGCCTATTACGGCGCAGACCCAAAATTACGGACTGCGCATACCGGGTGTTCATGGTAAGCCGCGCATAATGCAGAAGATGCTACCATCGCAGCATGTGGCAAAGGCAAGGGAGTTTGCAAAGAACAATCCCGCAATGTGCCGTGTAATCAACAAGACAAACAAGACTTTCGGAAGCAGTCCTCTGAAGAGAACGGGTGCAGCAGCAGGAAAGAGCAGGTCGCTCAAAAAAGTTCCGATGCTACAAACTACCGATGGACGAGAGCTCTACGGTAACGTGGTGTATTCAGGCTATTGGGATGAGATGAGACCAGGTCTCTATTCCTTCAAAGCAGAGTGGGATGTAGACCCATCATCACTATGGATTAACGAGGACTGTGCTGCCAATGGCGGTGGCGCACTTGTAGACGGAGTGTTCCATACAGTGAACTGGTGGTCAAGCGATGATTACCTTTTCATAACCTACAAGAGCTTTAACGCCGAGACAGGAGAGGAGATAGAATCGAAAGACCTCGCAGATAAGGCACTCATTGCACAAGAACTTGCGGTGGCATCCAACGGAAAAGTTTATGGTGAGTTCTATAATTCTGACGCTTCAGCTTACGAATTGGGAGTGATAGACTATTCTACCATGACACGTTCTACAATAGGTACGCTCAGCAACAACTATATGGCGCTGGGTATAACTAAGGATAATGTTCTTTATGGTGTAGCTTCTGATGGTAAACTATATAAGATTGACTCAAAGACAGCCACCGAGACGCTCGTAGGAGCTACAGGACTATCGCTAGTTAACTCTAATGGTGAGGTCTTCCAACAGAGTGGAGAGATAGATCAAAAGACAGGCATCTTCTATTGGGCAGCTATCGATGGCGATTCAACATCATCACTCTATACCGTAGACCTCACGACGGGAACCGCTACTAAAGTTGGTGATTTCACAGGTGGTGAGCAGGTGTTCGCCCTCACTATCCCAGCACCTGAGGCTGAAGATGGAGCACCAGCAGCAGTTGATGACATAGACTTTGTTACAAACGGGGGTTCGCTCACCGTGTCGGTAAACTTTACTATGCCATCAAAGACCTTTGCTGGTGATGATCTTACAGGACAGTTATCGTATACAATACAAGCTGACGGAGAGACTCTTGCCACAGGTAATGCACAACCAGGAGAGAAAATATCACAGCAAGTAACTCTTCCAAGTAGCGGTATGCACAACTTCGTGGTAACAACATCCAACGAAACAGGACGTTCGCCACAGGCAAAGGCAGAGAAATACATAGGATATGACGAGACATTCCCTGTAGAAGATATACAAATCAGTGCTAACTCTACAACGGGAGAAGTAACACTCACATGGACAGCACCTACAGAAACCTTTAACGATGGTTATGTTGGCGACCTGAAATATGATGTGGTACGCTATCCAGACGAGGTGAAAGTGGCTGAGGGTATTACTGCCACTACATTCGGTGAGACTCTTGCTCCAGAACAACTTACAGCCTACACCTACGGCATAACAGCTATTAATGGTGATATGCGTAGTGGTGAGAACACGAGTAGCAAGGTGGTGCTCGGTCCAGCTATAGCTCCTCCATACGACAATGACTTCCCAGACGAGTCTTCTCTCGACCTGATGACGGTTATTGACAGTAACAACGACGGATGCACATGGGGCTATCACCCAGAGGAACATTGCGCTTACAATGTGTATAGTAGTGAGATTAGTGCTGATGACTGGCTACTTACGCCACCTATAAAGCTAGAGGCTGGCAAGGAATATGAGGTAACATTCACCGCTTCAAACACTATAGAACAGTGGGCAGAGCGTATGGAAGTGAAATACGGTGAGGGTGATGACCCAACGGCTTTCACAGGAACACTCCTCGCTCCTACGGAACTTACATCTAAGAAGGAGTTCACATCTTATATTAAAGTAGACAAAGCCCAGAACGTAAGAATAGCCTTCCATGCTATTAGTGATGCAGACATGTTTAACCTTCTGCTCTTTGGCGTACACGTTAACGAGGGTTGTGTAACAACAGCTCCTGACTCTGTTACTAATATGAAGGTAACTCCTGACAGCAATGGCGAAACATCAGCCAAGGTATCATTCAAGTTGCCAACATCTACTATCGGTGGTAGCAGCCTAACAAGTATATCAAAGGTTGAGCTAATGCGTAATGGTGAGGTTGTAGTAAGCGAAACTTCTGGTCTTGTTCCTGGAGCATCATGCACCTTGACTGATACCCCAGAGAAGGAAGATACCTATACATATAAGGTAGTAGTTTACGGCAGTGAGGGCGAAAAGGGTAGAAGCTCTCTGGGAATGAGTGCTTTTGTTGGTACCGACATCCCTCAGGCTATTGATGCAAGTAGCATTACGATAAAAGATAACCAGAATTCCATAGCTCTTGCATGGGATGCAGTAACCTCAGGTAAGAACGGTGGATATGTTAATCCGCAGACTATAACATACGATGTTTATGATAAGCTAAGTTATGACGACTTCTATGGTTACGAATATGGTAATCATCTTGGCAGCGTAACGGGAGATAATCATCTCAGCATAGACATGAACACTGACGAAGGCGACCAGAAGATATTGTGCGCCTTTATTCAACCAAAGAATGATAAGGGTGAAGGTTACTACAGCGAGGCGATGACTATCGTTACTGGTGCACCATACTCTATACCATTCAAGGAAACGTTCAGTAACGCATGGACTGACGATGATAAGTTGTGGTTTTATAATTCGAATGGTTCGTCGTCGTGGTTCCTCAATGGTGAAGTAGAATCACCTGGCGGTGGCAACACTGGTGTGGCTGTATTCAACGGCGATGGTGATGAGTCATATTTTGCAACAGGTAAGATTGCTCCTGCTGGAGCGAAAAACCTCAAGATGTTCTTCAATATCCGTGGAGAATATACAGAGAATGCTTCGATGACCGTGCAAGTACAGAAGTGCGACGGCACCGTGGAATATATCAATAAATATGAATACAACGACCCTGAGAATGTCTTAGCGTGGACTTCTGAATGTGTATCTCTTGCTAAATACGCTAACGAGCGTTACATCATCGTAAGATTCCTCGGTAAAGGTAGAGGATTTATTGCTATCGACAACGTGCAGATACGCAACGTATATGCCGAAGACCTTAGCGTTGAGATGTCTGCCCCTGAGAGTGTTAAGAAGGGAAATACCGCAGAGGTAGAGCTTACTGTAACAAACCTTGGTGAGAACAATGCCAATGGATATTCAGTGAAGCTATATGACGGCGACGAACTCGTTGATGAGAAGACGGTAAACTCTACTGTTGCTTCGATGGCATCGGAGAAGGTGGTTCTTAAATACACACCAACGTTATTCCACGAAGGTTCTACAGCACAGCTAACCGCAGAAGTGATTTACGATAAGGATCTTGATATGAGTAACAACAAGGCTACGGCAGAGGTTGAACTCATTAGTTCTACGAAAGCAGCTCCTACTTCAGCCACTTTGACGAAGGGTGCTGATGGTAATACTGTATCATGGACAGCTCCAGCAAATAATGATGAAGTGCTAACCGACGGTTTTGAGGACTACGACACGTGGGCTATCGACAACTTCGGCGACTGGACTTGCATCGACGGAGATAAGGGTTATGTAGGCGAAGTGTTCGATGACGCTGCCAATCAGGGTATGCCTTTCGCATTCGAAATATTCGAGCCGCTGGCTGTTAGCGATATGTTGCTTGAGGATAACCCAGAGATGGCACCGCATAATGGTAACAAATATGCGGCTGCTTTCTATAGTGTGCTCGATGAAGCCTTTATGGATGCAGATAACTGGCTTATCAGTCCTACGCTCTCAGGCAAGAAGCAGACAGTCAAGTTCTTTGCTCTTAATCAGGCAGATAGCGAAAACAACTATCCTGAAACGATAGAGTTGCTTTACTCAATGTCTGGCACAAGCCGTGAGGACTTCACTCTTGTAAAGACCATTACAGTAGAAAGCAAGGCTTGGGAAGAGATTACTTTCGATGTGCCTGAGGGTGCTACTCATTTCGCTATCCACCACATAACAGATGGTGGCGGCTATATGCTTGGCATTGACGACGTAACATACGAAGCTGGTAATGGTGTGCTAACAGGTTACAACATCTATCGCGACGAAAAGTTTGTCAAGACTGTAGACGCATCTACTTTACAGTTTGTAGACAACGGTGCAAGTAGTGATAGTAAATATGCCGTAACAGCAGTCTACACAGATGGTGAGTCAGCTCCTAAAGTGGCTGTTGAATCTACAGGTATAGACGAGACATTATCAACAAGCGACAATAAGCCGTTTGATGTTTATACCGTAGATGGTAAGATTATTGCCAAGGGTGTAACATCAACAAATGCGCTTCCTGCTGGTATCTACGTTGTGAACGGAAAGAAAGTAACTGTTAAGTAAACGCAGAAAATAATTATTGGCGTGAATTTTATAGTTCACGCCAATAACACCAAGTAGGTGTTCTACATAAAAAGAGAGGGTGTGTCAAAACAAGCGCATCCTCTCTTTTTATGCACAAAGCCCCGACTTTCTCAAGTCAGGGCTTTGTTCTTCACCAGACAATGTTCTGTCCGCAAAAGCTTATATGCAATAATTTTTTTCAGAAAATCTGTCATTCTGTCATTGCATCACGATAAGCGTTTGTAAGTCAAGGCAATAAACAACCTTGACAGAAGCTTTTGTTTAAAGATATCTGTCA
>CAVKAH010000059.1:0-12953 GCA_963654095.1 Oscillospiraceae bacterium | reverse complement strand
CAACGTGGTTTACACTAAATTTGGTAATAAATAAGCTATGGCAGACAATTTCCTCGAAAGGCATATGCGAGACTACGAGGAGCGCAAAGCTAAATGGCTTGCTAAGAAAAAGCATATCATTCCCAATGCCAAGAGGCATATAAGCAAGTCTGAAGACGAGGCTTTATAACATAAGGAAAGCGTCATGGGAATACCCTGACGCTTTCTTTTAGATTAAAAAGGAACAACATCCCCTTAACAACAAATCATTGAAAAAGCTACGCCACATACTCAATGCTATCATCTGGATAGTCTTTGGCACATACCTCATCGTGTCAATGCTCTTGCATATACCTGCCGTACAAAGATACACAGGTAAATGTGTGGCGAATGTGCTACAAGAAAAATTAGGCACTAAAGTAAGTATCAACAACATAAACCTTGGATTTCTCAACCGTATAATAATCGACGGCTTTGAGATGTCTGACCAGAAGAACAAGCAGATGCTCAGTTCTTCACGCCTATCGGTAAGCCTCGACCTGATAGAACTTACCAAAGGAAAGATATCTATCTCATCTGCACAGATATTCGGAATGAGAGCTAACATCTACAAACAGACCGCTACAGACAAGCTGAACTGCCAGTTTGTGATAGACTCTCTCTCGTCTGACAGTAAGTCGAAAAGCACATTAGACCTTTGCATCAACACCTTTATAATAAGAAACGGCTCTATCGACTATAACCAATACGATAAGCCACGCACTCCCAACGTATTCAACAGATACCACATTTCCCTAACAGACATCAGTTCTAACATCATCGTAAGACGTGTAAAAGACGATTTATTGGATGCCACAATCAAGAAATTTGCCTTCAACGAGGCATCGGGAATATCCGTCAAAGACCTTTCTCTTAATGTTTATGCCGACAAGCAGCGAGCATCAGTAAGCAAATTCAAGCTTCTGCTCCCCCACTCCACAATCGTTTCTGACTCAATAAAAGCCTCATATCAAATAGAGGCAAATGGCATAAATGTCAACACACTACAACTTAATGGTAATCTTTCAGCTAAGAATATATCGATGGCAGACTTCTCGTTCCTTAACGACAAGTTGAAAGACATCTACACTAAGTTCAATCTTAATACAAACTTTTCATGCTATAATGGTAATGTTAGGGCTGAGAGATTTGACTTGTATTCTACCGACAGAGACTTCTATCTGTCAGCAAAAGGTAGTGTTAAAGCATTCTCAAAGACTAAAGATTGGACTGTTACACTTAAGGATTTGCACATCGGACAGCATAGCATTGACCTCTTGACAAAAGTTCTTTCTGCAAGCAAGAAGGATGTTCCATCGCAATTAGCCTGCATGAAAAGCATTTCAATGAAAGGACAAGCAAGTGGCAATAGCACTGATATCAACGCACGCACCATACTGAACACTAATCTCGGCAATATCGAAGCAAAGATAAACAAAAGGCGTAATCTGATTTCAGCATATATTAATACAGACAAATTCAATATAAAGGAGCTTGCCAACGATGACAGATTGGGCAACATAGCACTAAACATTAAGGCTGCAGGCTCTATCAAAGCGAACACCATTGAAAGCGCAAACATTGCTGGAAACATAGCAAAACTTGATTTCAACAAATATACTTTTAGGAATATAGATATAGACGGCAAATATGCCAACAATAACGTAAGCGGCACTTTGTCGCTTAACGACCCTAACTGCGATATAAACATAAGCGGGAAAGTAAATAACCTGAACCATACTCCGATAGCAGAACTAAAAGCGAATATAGCTAAGCTGTGCCTCAGCCGACTAAACCTTAGCAACAAATGGGGTGATGCCACATTACGTGCACAGATATCTCTCAACGGAAGTGGCAATAGTCTAAAAAACATGAATGGAACGCTTGCCATACATGATTTCAATATCCTCTCTGCTGACGAGAACTATACTATAAACAGTCTTGAGGCAAGCATCAATCCAAGACAGATACTCCTAGTGTCTGATTTCGGGCGGTTGGAGCTGGAAGGACGATATAATATCCAAACGCTAAAGGGGAGCATACTAAGCGTTTTGAAAGACAAACTACCTACGATGCCTGGACTTGAAGACATACATCAGTATGCTGACAACAAATTCAAGCTATACGCTGATATTACAGACACCAAGTGGTTGCAAGTGCTACTCGGTATTCCGTTCAATGCCGAAAGCCCCATACATCTCACTGCGAATGTTGATGACAGCAAGAAATACATAGCCAGCAACGTGTCATTGCCTGAGTTTACGTATAACGGCGACCGATTTGGTGCCAGCAATATCTCCATCAACACCAAAGGAGACACCCTATATACCGATGCCAATATAAGGAAGATTCTAAACGGAAAGAATGACATACAAGTGCGTTTAAACGCAAGTGCTGCCGACAACAGACTAAGCAGCAAACTGTTTTTCGACTACAACACTCCCACTAAAGTATGCGGCACGCTACAGACACAGGCACAATTCTATAAAGACAAAAGCGGAACAAACTCCGTCGACCTAGCTCTTGAGCCATCCACAATGATGATTAACGACACGGCATGGACTATCGGGCAAGCCAACATAACATACAATGAATCTAAAATAGAGGTGAACCACTTTGCCGTAGAACGCGGCAAACAACATATAAGGATTGACGGAGTGGCAACAAAGAGTGCGTCTGACTCTATCTGCGTTGACCTTAAAGACGTTGACGTAGACTACATTCTGAACCTTATAAACTTCCATTCCGTAACCTTCAATGGTCTTGCCTCAGGAAAAGCTTACCTGAAATCTGTGCTCAGTTCGCCAGACGCTTATGCTAACCTTACCATCGACAAGTTTAAATTCCAAGACGGAAGAATGGGAAAACTATATGCCAACGTTTGCTGGAACAATGTTGACAAACAGGTTGACATAGATGCTCATGCCGACGACAAGGACAATGCGCAAACCATTATTAAGGGATACGTATCACCAGCAAGAAACTATATCGACCTCGGCATAACGGCGCACAATACCAACATTGAATTTATGGAAAGTTTCTGCGGCAGTTTCATGACCGACATCAATGCCCACGCCAACGGCTTCGCACAAGTTTACGGCGACTTAAGCGAGGTTAACCTGCGCGGATTGCTCGTGGCTGACGGCAGTGTGAAGATTTCTCCGCTCAACACAGTGTACAACTTAACGAACGACACTATAAGGATGATTCCCGACGAGATTATCTTTAACGGCGACACTGTTACCGACCGAAACGGAAACATCGCTACGATAACGGGAGCTTTACACCATAAAAATTTAACAAGACTTACATACGACATCGACATAAATGCCGACCATTTCCTGTGTTACGATACCAACGGATATGGCAATAATACATTCTACGGCACTGTCTATGGTAGCGGTAGATGCGCCATAACAGGCAGACCGCACAACATAAACTTCGACATTGACCTCACGCCACATAAGAATTCATTTATCGAATACGATGCTACAAGCCCTGATGCAATATCTAACCGCGACTTCATAACATGGGTTAACGACAAAAAAGATGTAGACGAAAAGGAGAAAAACGACTCTTTGCATACCAGTCTAAGTACACAGACCAACCTTAATGATGCCTCGGATATGCTCATAAACATCAACGTGAACACCACTCCCGACTTCACTTTGCGAGTTCTTATGGATAAGACAAGCGGCGACAAAATATCACTTAATGGTAGCGGAACAATAAAGGCTTCATACTTCAACAAAGGCAATTTTGATATGTTTGGAACATACCTCATTGACCACGGAGCATACAATCTAACTATACAGAATATCATTAAGAAAGACTTCCAGTTCCAACAAGGAAGCAGCATAGTATTTGGTGGCAACCCATTTAATGCACTGCTCAACCTAAAGGCGGTATACCCCGTCAATGGCGTGTCGCTTGCCGACCTGAAGATAGGCAACAGTTTCAGTAGCAACAACGTGCGTGTAGACTGCATAATGAATATCGGTGGCACGCCAGAAGCCATAAAAGTGGATTTCGATTTCGATATGCCTACCGTAAACAACGATGCCAAACAGATGGTGCGTTCACTGATAAACAGCGAGGAAGAAATGAACCAGCAGGTGGTTTATCTCCTTGCTATTGGACGCTTTTATACCGACAGCAAGAACAATTCGACACAGGAAGATGCACAGCAGAGCCAGACAAGCCTTGCCATGCAAAGCCTCTTGAGCGGTACTATAAGCCAGCAGGTGAACAACATCTTAGGCACTCTGATAAACAATAACAACTGGAACTTCGGTACAAACATAAGCACTGGCACCGAAGGCTTTAACAATGCCGAATACGAAGGACTACTCTCTGGTAGGCTTTTCAGTAACCGCCTGCTCATCAACGGACAATTTGGCTATCGCGACAACCCTAACACTACATCGTCGTTCATAGGCGATTTCGATGTAAAATACCTACTCACTCCTAACGGCAACGTAGCAATAAAGGTTTATAACCAGACGAGCGACCGCTATTTTACCAAGTCGTCGCTCAACACCCAAGGGCTTGGCATCATCCTAAAACACGACTTCATAAACTGGAGAGACCTGTTTAGCAAGAAGAAATAGTACTAAAAACGGCTGCATCATCAACGATGCAGCCGTCCAACAATAGTTTTAAAACCATTAATTTTGTTTATCTGAACTTAGGCAGAATATATTTCAAATATTAGAAGTTATAGATAACTCCGAACTGAAGATCCTGTGAGCTGAAAGAGAAACCAAATCCCTTCTCACCGAATACTGGAGAAACATCAAGACCTTTAACATCATCGTTATCACGATATCCTAAGAAACCGAGAGATGCGATGAAGTCTACGTTCTTAGCCAAGCTAACCTTTACACCTGGAGTAACACCAATCTTCCATGCGTTGTATGATTTGTTGTCTGAGAGTCTCTCATTATCATAATCATAATCATTATACTTGCACTTGCACTTGTACTTGTACTTGTATGTCATAAAGCCAAAACCACCATCGAAAATCAATGAAACAGGACCAAACTTTGCTGCTGTGTAACGAACGTATGGAGCGAAACCTACACCAGTTGTCTTCAAACCATAAGGGGCGTCGTAAACAGAAATAATAGAGTAGTCGTAATCATAACTAATCTCTGTACCGATTGCCCACTTGTCTGAGAGATTATAACCAACCTCTGGAGCGATATTAAATGATGTGTGATTAGCATCAGTGTTACGCCATAGACCTACCTGTCCACCTACGTAAACCTGTGCACTTGCAGTTACTGCTATAAACATTGCAACCAATGCTGAGTAAAACTTTTTCATGTTTTTTCCTTTCTTTTTAGTTAATATTAATCTACTATTGTTGCGTTTTGTTCTGCAAAAATGATAGTTTTTTGTAAATAAAACAACTTTTTTCTCTATTATTTTTCCATTATTCTGTAATATACACTTAACTTTTGGAACAATAGAACAATTTGTATACCTTTGCACATATTTAATATATATAGACGAATTTTAAAATAAAACATATATGCACATCTGGTAAATGGTAATTTTACCTACTCCCAGACTGAAGACAAGCTACAATATAAATAATGATACATATCAAAAATAGACAAGCTATAAAATTCTTAACCATATTATTATTTCTCTTCCTGTCGCTCACTACGGCATCGGCAGAGCGTGCCGACTCACTTATAGTAAACCAAATGCGCAAAGAGGGAATTACGTTTTCCTGCGACAATTCCGTAACGCTACTGAAGAACGGACAGGAGAAATTCAACGATATGTTCACGGCTATAAGACAGGCAAGGAGTAGTGTACACCTTGAATACTTTAATTTCCGCAACGACTCCATAGCATCCTTACTGTTTGATATCCTTGCCCTAAAGGCAAAGGAAGGCGTAGAGGTAAGAGCCTTGTTTGATGGCTTTGGCAACGACTCAAATAACCGTCCGCTAAAGAGAAAACACCTCAGAGAACTAAGAAAAAGAGGTATAGAGATATACGAATTTGACCCTTTGCGCTTTCCGTGGGTAAACCATGTGTTCCACCGCGACCACAGAAAGATTGTAGTAATCGACGGCAAAGTGGCATACACAGGTGGCATGAACGTGGCTGACTATTATATCAATGGTACAGAAAAGGTGGGCAGATGGCGTGATATGCACTGTCGTATCGAGGGCGAAGAGGTAAACGTATTGCAAAGAATATTCCTTAGAATGTGGAATAAAGTTACGGGGCAGAATGTCTATGGAGCAAAGTATTACCGTGGCTACAAGGATGCTGACTATATAAAAGGTCTTGCCCCCGACACCTGTCCTACGGCAAGAAAGAAGATGGTGGGGATAATAAATCGTGAGCCGCATACGTCTAACAAGATAATAAGAAAGTTCTATACCGACGCCATTAACGATGCTAAAGACAGCATAAAGCTCGTTAACCCATACCTGACACTTAATCCAACACTGAAAAAAGCCTTACGTAAGGCTGTGAAAAGGGGCGTAAAAGTGGAGGTTATGGTATCATCGCACAGCGACATCCCACTAACGCCAGACTGCGTATTCTATAATGTTCACCGCCTGATGAAGCACGGAGTGGACGTATGGATATATCAAGACGGATTTCATCATACCAAGGTGATAATGGTGGACGGCAAGTTTTGCACCGTGGGGAGTGCAAACCTAAACTCAAGAAGCTTGAATTACGACTATGAAGAAAACGCCGTAATCATAGATCCATACACCACAAAACAGCTTTCCGATATGTTTGACAATGATAAAAAGTCATCTTTCAAGCTAACACCCGATAGTTGGAACAAATGGCGTAGCCCTTGGAAAAAGTTTGTTGGGTGGTTCGCACATCTGCTTACCCCATTCCTATAAAGAAAATACAACCCAAAAGATACTCAAGCTAAACAAACATATTGCTATGGCTAAGAAAAAATATGAAGTTATCGTACCGGGAAGCGAAAGCAGAGTATTGCTGCACACTTGTTGTGCACCATGCTCTTCTGCAATAATAGAATGTTTGCTGAAACACGAAATTACACCTATTATATATTATAGCAACCCCAACATATATCCAGAAGAGGAATATCTGATAAGGAAAAACGAATGTACGAGATACGCACAGTCGCTCGGACTGACCATAGTTGATGATGATTACGACCATGCAGTATGGCTTCAGCACATAAAAGGACTTGAAAACCAACCTGAACGTGGAAGCAGATGTATGGAATGTTTTAAGCTTCGACTAAGGCGAACTGCCCGATATGCCCACGAAAACGGCATAAAGGTAATCACCACGACACTTGCTTCATCAAGATGGAAGAGTCTTGAACAGATAAACGAAGCAGGACATTATGCCGTGCAGCCATATAGCGATGTAGTTTGGTGGGAACAAAACTGGCGCAAAGGTGGATTGAGCGAGCGCAGAATAGCAATAATAAAGGAATATAACTTCTACAATCAACAATATTGCGGATGCGAATTCAGCATGAGACACGATATCAAGAAGAACGACTAAAAGCTATATAGGCGGGTTCTAAAAATTACCTTTGATGTATTTAATAATGCGTGGAATTTTTAGAACACGCCTATAATGATTTGGCACGCTTTTTGTAAATCAGCAAAAAAGCCTTAAAATTAGCATTTCATAGTGATATTATAATATTTAGTATTACATTTGCAAAAGCTTTGAAAGGAAGATATTAACAAGAAACTTTAAGAAAGAGGTAAAAAGAACAAGATGACAAGTCAGTTTTCACCTATTGTATCAGAGATATTGGCATTCAGCAGAGAAGAAGCGGAACGCCTATCAAGCAGTTCTGTACGACCAGAACACCTGTTGCTCGGTATCATCAGAGAGCACACCGATGCTATGCAGTCGCTATGGAACGAGATGAACATTGATTTAACAACCATAAAATCAGAACTCGAAAATAGAATAAAATCAGAAAATGAAGACGCCCCAAGCGTACCTTCAAGCATAAACTTGAACGAGCAAACCAGTAACATTCTGAAGCTAGCGGTGCTCGAAGCACGTCTGCAAGCCACACAAACTGTAGACGAAAAGCACCTATTACTTGCCATTCTGCACGATAGTAGAGATACGGCAGCCAAAAACATTTTGGAATCAAACAATATGAGATATCAAGATATATATAAATATTTCTACAAGATACATAATAACTCTCCTAAAAACGGATTGGGCATACCCGACGATTATGAGGAAGAAAGCGATGACATGGCTGGTGCCTCGTCAAGCGGCAATACGGGAACAAACATCTCGGCAGCTAAAGTAAGAAAGCCAAACAGCAAAACTCCTATGATTGACAATTTCGGTACAGACCTTACGAAGGCTGCCGCCGAAGGATTACTCGACCCCGTTGTAGGAAGAGAGGAAGAAATAAACAGGGTTACAGAAATACTGTGCCGAAGAAAGAAGAACAACCCTATTCTCATTGGAGAACCAGGAGTGGGAAAGAGTGCCATTGTAGAAGGTCTTGCCTTATATATCGCAAAGAAACATACCTCGCCCATACTCTTTAACAAGCGCGTGATTTCTCTCGACATGGCAGCTATCGTGGCAGGAACAAAGTATCGGGGACAATTTGAGGAACGCATCAGAGCATTGATTAAGGAACTGGAAAACAATCCCGACATTATCATCTTCATCGACGAGATACATACCATCATCGGTGCTGGCTCTGCCGCAGGCTCTATGGATGCTGCAAACATGATGAAGCCTGCATTATCGAGAGGCAAGATTCAGTGTGTGGGAGCTACAACACTCAACGAATACAGAAACTCCATAGAAAAAGACGGAGCACTTGAAAGAAGGTTCCAAAAAGTAATGGTGGAAGCTACTACAGCAGAACAAACGCTCACTATATTACATAATATAAAGGAGAGATACGAAAACCATCATCACGTAAAATATAGCGATGATGCACTTAAAGCGTGCGTTAAATATACCGAAAGGTATGTTTCAGATAGGCAGTTCCCTGACAAGGCAATAGACGCTCTTGACGAAGTGGGATCAAAAGTGCACTTAAAGAATGCGCAATTCCCACCTGAAATTATAGAGATGGAGGAGGAAATCGCTGAAGCAGATGCAAAGAAGAAACAGGCTGTAAAAAACCAGAACTTTGAACTCGCCGCTAGTTTCAGAGACCGACAGGCTATTCTGCAAGAGAAATTGAATAAGCTGAAAGAACAATTCAGCAAGGGCGAATACGACACGTTTACTACTGTTACGGAAGATGACGTGGCTGAAGTGGTGTCAAAAATGGCAGGAGTGCCTGTGCAGAAACTTACAGAATCTGAAGGCGAACGACTAAGAAAAATGACAGCCCTGCTACAGAATGACGTAGTGGCTCAAGATACTGCAATAGAAAAAATGGTCAAAGCCATAAAGAGAAACCGTATGGGACTACGCGACCCTAAGCACCCTATTGGAGCTTTCATGTTCCTCGGTCCTACTGGCGTGGGTAAGACTTACCTAACAAAGAAACTTGCAGAATATATGTTCGGAAGTGCAGACGCACTAATCCGCATTGATATGAGTGAATACAGCGAAAGCTTCAATACATCACGTCTTGTGGGTGCGCCTCCAGGATATGTGGGATATGAAGAAGGCGGACAACTAACAGAAAAGGTGCGCCGCCATCCCTACTCTATCGTCTTACTCGACGAGATAGAGAAAGCCCACGGAAATGTTTTCAATATGTTGCTGCAAGTGCTTGACGAAGGAAGACTGACAGATGGCAACGGCAGACTTGTTGATTTCCGCAACACCGTTATCATTATGACAAGTAATGCAGGAACAAGACAACTGAAGGAATTCGGACGTGGCGTGGGATTTACTGCAAGCAGACTATCTACAGACATAAAGGACTCCGACAAGGAATATGCAAGAGGTATCATACAGAAAAGTCTAAGCAAACAGTTCAGTCCTGAATTTCTTAACCGTCTCGATGAGATTATCACCTTTGATCAACTCGACCTTGAAGCAATAAAGAAAATCATAGACATAGAGCTAAAGGGACTGATAAAGAGAGTGAAAGATATGGGCTTCAACATCTCAATCACGGACAAGGCGAAAGAATTTGTTGCCACAAAGGGTTACGATGTACAGTTTGGCGCACGTCCGCTCAAGAGAGCCATACAAACGTATATAGAAGACGGAATATGCGAACTCCTACTGGACGATAATCTGAAAGAGGGCAGCACTATATTTATAGGTAAGAACCCGAATAAAGAAGAACTGACATTCAAAGCTTCTGAACAGAAGTCTGAGTAGTTCTTAAGATAAGAATAGCAATATAATACATACATAATTCTCTCATCCACAAAACACATATATAATATATAGTTTGCGGATGAGAGCTTTTTTTTGTACTTTTGTGCCAAGTATAACACCCCATATACACATGTATTAAACAATCATAAACATGGAAATCAACAAATCTGAATTTACAATAAGTAGTGCTGATATTAGCCATTGTCCTAAAGACGACAAACCAGAATACGCATTCATCGGAAGGAGTAACGTGGGCAAGTCGAGCCTTATCAACATGCTTTGCAACCATAAAGGATTAGCCAAAACGTCTGCAACGCCAGGTAAGACATTGCTTATAAATCATTTTATCATAAACAACGAGTGGTATCTTGTAGACCTACCTGGATATGGCTACGCCAAACGTTCAAAGAGCGTACAGCAGAAACTTGAACGCATGATTTCATCGTATATCCTACAAAGAGAACAGTTGATAAACCTATTTGTGCTTATCGACATAAGACACGACCCGCAAAAGATTGATATGGATTTTATCACATGGCTCGGTCAGAGCGGCATCCCTTTCTCAATCATTTTCACTAAGGCTGACAAGATTGGAAACGAACAAAAAGCAATGAAAGCTGCTAAGAAATATATGGAGACACTGAAAGAAACATGGGAGGAGCTACCACCATATTTTGTTACGAGCAGCGAGAAACGTATCGGAAGAGAGCAGGTGCTTGAATATATTGAGAATATCAACAAGGAGGTAACTGAATAATGGCAAGCCAAAAACCATATCTTGACGTACAGAATCTGACAAAAACCTTCGGTGCCGACATACTATTTGAGAATATTTCGTTCAGCGTAGCAGAGGGTCAGAAAGTTGGATTGATTGCCAAAAACGGTACGGGAAAATCTACTTTGCTCTCTATATTGACTGGCAAAGAAGATTATGACTCTGGAGAAATTGTATATGCCAACGGAATAAAAGTGGGCTTTCTGGAGCAGACACCAAGCTTTAACCCTGATGAGAGTGTGCTCGATGCTTGCTTTAACCATCAGGGAAAAGAGGACAAAATACTTAAAGCCAAGCAAATTCTCACACAGCTGCGCATTAACGACCTAACACAACCAATGGGGCAGTTGAGCGGTGGACAACAGAAACGTGTGGCTCTTGCCAATATCCTTATCAACGAACCTGACCTATTAATACTTGACGAGCCTACCAACCATCTTGACATAGACATGATTGAATGGCTTGAAGGGTTCATCAGCAGAGGAAACAAAACCCTACTGATGGTTACTCACGATCGTTTCTTCCTTGACCGTGTGTGCTCGATCATTCTTGAACTTGACGACAATACCATATATAAATATAAAGGCAACTACAGCTATTACCTTGAGAAAAGGCAAGAGCGAATAGATAATATGCGAGCCGAAGTGCAAAGGGCAAACAACTTGTACAGAAGGGAACTGGAATGGATGAGGCGTATGCCACAGGCAAGAGGTCATAAAGCAAAATACAGAGAGGATGCCTTTGTGGAACTCGAAAAGGTTGCCAAGAAGAAAATAGAGGAAAGACAACTCCGATTGAAATCACGAAATGTGTATATTGGCAGTAAAATATTTGAATGTCAATATGTATCTAAAGCTTTCGACGACAAGATTATATTGAAAGACTTTTACTACAACTTTGCACGTTTCGAGAAGATGGGTATCGTGGGAGACAATGGTGCAGGAAAGTCTACATTCATAAACTTATTACTCGGAAAGATAAAGCCTGATAGCGGAAATTTCGATATCGGAGAGACTGTAAAGTTCGGATATTTCTCACAAGAAGGACTGAAATTCAATGAAGAACAAAAGGTAATTGACGTTATTACCGACATTGCTGATTATATCGACATGGGAGGAGGTAAACACCTTTCTGCATCCCAGTTCTTGCAATATTTCCTGTTCACGCCTGAACAACAGCACAACTACGTGTACAAACTGAGTGGCGGTGAAAAAAGAAAGCTATATTTGTGTACTGTTCTTATGCGAAATCCAAACTTTCTCGTACTGGATGAGCCTACAAACGACCTCGACATACAGACCCTGCAGGTACTTGAAGAATATCTCATCGACTTTGCAGGATGCGTAATTGTGGTAAGCCACGATAGATATTTCATTGACAAAATAGTGGACCACCTACTCGTTTTCAACGGCAATGGTGAGATTAAAGACTTTCCTGGCAACTACTCTCAATACAGGGAGTGGAAGAATATGCAGACCTCCGAGATAAAGAAAGAAAACAAAAAAGAGACAAAAACACGAATTAAAGCACCACAAGAGAAGAGAAAGATGTCGTATAAAGAGAAACGACTCTTTGAACAACTTGAAAAGGAAATAGGTGATTTGGAGGATGAACAGAAACTGCTGGAGGCACAAATATGCAGTGGCACTCTTTCTGTAGATGAGCTTACCGCCAAAAGCAAAAGATTTGCAGAAATAAAAGATATAATTGACGAAAAGACATTTAAATGGATGGAACTATCCGAAATAGAAGGATAGAATATGAAAAGAAGTTAAAAAGCGAAGAAATCACCATGGTTTCCTTCGCTTTTTTCATTATTTATACGTACATTTGCAAACGTTTTTAACAA
>CAVKAH010000058.1:0-13086 GCA_963654095.1 Oscillospiraceae bacterium | reverse complement strand
TCTCTATATATTTATTATTTTGGACCAATGGACTTTTTGGACCTTTTGGACCTTTGGAAACAATTTTGTATTCCACTCCTTTATCTTTAGCCAGATGAAAGAGTGTTTTTATTGTTATGCCGTGCCCCTGAAATTTCATGCACGATGTGTTTTTCGGGGGCATAGCTAAAACTTGTATTCCAGTTTTCCGATGTTATTGCGTTGTACAACCCTCTTTCCATCGACAAGGAGAATGAGACCCTTGCCATGATGGTAGCGGTTGCCTGTCTTATCATATATAATCGTGATGTTGTGGTCGTGGTAGAACACGTTGTCGAGACAGAAATACTCCCATTCATCTTCTGGCACGAGAGGGTTGACAACGATACTGCCGTCAGCCTGAGGACGCAGTCCGCAGATGCCCGTAATCATTAGGTCGTTGAACGTAGAGTGGTTGTAGTAGCGGCTACGCTCACGGTCGCCCATCAGCCAAGCCCCGTTTGTCTCGTCAAGATATTCGCCTATGTATGGTCTGCCACGGTGGTGCTGGCTCTCAACATATACCTCCATATCGTGGAAGAAATCCTTGCTGCCCACTATCGGCTCAGGATAGTTGTTGATATAGTTGCCCATAGCAGTGAGCGTCTGGCTCGTGGCAAAGGGCCATACTGCACCGTCCCATTCGCAAGTTCCCGTGCCGTGGGTGCGGAAGAGTGGTGAGCGGCACTCGCAAGTGGTCAGTCCGTAAGGCGCAGAGAAGCCTTTCTCGTCGGTAACTTGTTTCCATGCCTCATCGTATTTCTTCGTATCAGGCATGTTGAAGTACCATGGGATAAAGCCGATAGCCTCACGCACGTTTGCCAAGGTGTCGTTCTTTAGTGTTTCGAAGAAGGCATCCTTCTTGTTCCATAGCTTCTCCTCTATGAGCATCTTTAGGTTGGCAGCCTCTTTTGTGTATTCTTCCGACTTTGTATTGTCGTCAGCAATCTTGTTTATCTCGGCGAGAGCCATGGCATTGCCATACATATAGCTGTTGATAGTAGGGCGTGCAAACTTCTTCTTGCGCCCTCCGCTTGCACTTTCCTCCATGCCGTCGCGCACATCCTCCTGCCAATATAGTCCGTTGTCAAGACGATGCGTGGTCTGCCAGCGGGCATATTCTTCCTCGAGCGATGGCTTTAGGTTCAAGAGGAAGGTCTTGCTACCGTTCACCTTGTAAGCCTCGTATACGGCAGCAGGGTTCCACGAGCTGAATTTCTCCATCTTTTGCATTGCTTTTCCGTCGTTGCCATGATACCATGTGTTTAGTATCTGCGAAAGGTATGTGGAATCGCGCAGCCAGCGTGTCTCCATCACATGATGACCTATGGCGCAGGCTATGAGGTTATAGCGGTCGGCGTATGAACGCTCTACGAGAAACTCCGTCATACCATAGCCCACGGGAGTGCGCTTGATATGCTTGCGGAGTGTCCACCAACGATAGTAGTACATCTCACGGAAGTTTTCTTGTGGACAATCAAAGAGCGGTATGTTCTTACTCATCCACTCTGCCGACTGGCTATTGGGGATTGCGTTCTGGATATTCTCGTCTTCCATATTGTTGAAGTAGTCCACGTAATGCTTGTAGTCGTCAAACTTCAATACCGCAGCCTGTCCGTCGGTATCGGCAGGAGTAGTCTTCACGTTGGCAATACGGAAGGTTGCCATAGGGTCGCTCTCGTCGGCACGTGGCATATCGAAGGCTTGGTCGGCAGGAGTCTCGTTGTTTGGCTCAGTAAAGAGAGGTCCAGTACGGAACACTACTCTCGTTATTGCCTCTACGGGGGTATCAAACTGTCGCTGACATACTTTTTTACCATTTACATAATATGTGCCGGCATGCATATCTGTAGAGAGCACAGCCTTTATGCGGTATGTTTCTCCAGCCTTGTAGCTCTTTAGCAGAGTGCCGTAGCGTGGACCGCCCTTCACCTTCATCACTCCGAGCGAATCGAGAACGATGCGTGAGCAAGCCTCTCCCTTGGCATCAACGAATTCTATGTCGAGCTCTCCGTGGTCTGCCTGTTCTGACATTACATCAAACTCCACGGTAAGCTCCTTCGTTGCAGGTATCACGCGCTCTATCTTAGCATAGTCGTAAGGGTCTTTATCCGATAGTTTCATCCATTGCCCATCGAGCGTCACAGGTGCCCATTTAGGCGAATAGATGTTCCAATCGTTCAAGTCGGCAAGCTTAGAGTATTTAGAGAAATCGGTATCGGCATGAGTTGTTGCTTCAGTCTGTACAGGCACGGTAATGCGCGATACCCACATGTCCTCCTTGTTGTTGCTGTAGGTTACCCATAGGTTGCCGTCGGCAGGAGTGCCATTGCCCTCTTGAATACCACGAGTGTACTGCACTCCGTAGTTCTTGTAGTTTCCTCCATGACGCTCAGGAGTAACCTCACCGTTAACGAGATTTAGCGTAGTATATTCCAGTCCGTCGCTACTCAGCGAGATAGCCAGCGGCCAGCGATATTCGGCAGGGTTGTATACCGTGGCGTATGTGCCATCGGAGAGGCGTTGCCCCCATATCTTTGCCGTAGAGGTAACCACGCCATGGGCACGCTCGGCTGGGGTGCGCCATGTGTTACCGCCATCGTTGCTGATAGAAGTAAGCCCGTGTTTCCACAGTCCCACCTTCCATCCGTCGGGTAGGGTATAACCTGAGAATGCCTTGTAAGGCGTCTTCAGCGGCAAGATATCATCACCACGGTCAGCCTCTTCAGCCCATTGCATACGAGCCATAGGGTCGGCGAGAAGCTCGTCGATAGCCTTTACGAAAGATTTGTCTTTAGCTTTCTTGTAATAAGGAAAGTCTGTGTTCTTCTCATTGAAGCCATGATTGTAATAGATAAAGTAGACAGGTCCGAAGGAGCCGTCAGCTTTTATCTCTCTCACCACACGTCCTATGCCGTTACCGTCAGTAGGATTATCCTTAGGGGTCATTGCCACCACGTAGTTGCCCATGGCAATAAGCTTGCCAGTCTTCTTCGATACATACCATCCCACTCTTTGGTGCATGATAGCCTTAAGGTTCTTAGCCTTAATGCCTGGGTATTTGTCGGGTTTCTCAAATCCATCGGGTACGTTATATTCAGGGAACAGCACCACAGGGTCTGTCCATGTATATCCGTCGGCAGATGTTTGGAGCATCGTCTTGCCAGGAGCCTCGTGCTCATGACGAGGGTCGGTAAGATAGTGCATATAGAATTTTCCCTTCCAATATGCAATCATCGGCTGATGATTATATGTTGCACCCAGTTGGGCACGCATAGTCTGAATGGTGTGTACACCCACTACAGGCGACAGACCACCATCATGGCGGGCAGGCAGAGCAACATCCTTGCCTGTATAATGTACGGCTCGGGTGTTATATTTAATAAGGTTGTCAACGAGTTCTTCTGGTGCCATGAACACAGTGCCGTGCTTGTGTCCCTCTGGGAAGGACACGGCTCCCGTCTGGTCTTGGAAATGTATAAAATCCTTTGTACGTTGTGCACCAAAAACATACTGGCGATACCAGTCGTAATAGATATACCACCAGCCATTGACGTATGCCGTTGATGGTCCTTCGGTGTACATCGGTGTGAAAGCATCTGACGCTTCGCTCCAAGGGCCGTATGGCGTCTTAGAGAAAGCTACCTTTATGTTGCGCTGCTTACGGGTATTGTCTTTAAGCACCATAACATAATCATCCTTACCACGCTTAACCATCGTGGCATCTATACAACTGAACCCTGGGTCGATAAGGAGTTTCGACTCAGTAAACGTCTTGAAGTCTTTTGTCGTTGTATAATAAAGGCGGTGATTGTTCTTATGATCCTCCAAGCCATCGGGGTATTTCCCTGGTATACATGATGCCCATATTATCATGTATTGCTTTTTTACGTCATCATAAAATAGCTCTGGAGCCCATACGTTCACTGTGGTAGTGTCTTTCATTACCTCGATGAAACGTTCTGGAGTCCAGTGTATAAGGTCTTTCGAGGATGAATAGCCAAAGCCACGATCGTCCTTCCAGCTGCATGTCCATACAAAATGGAACGTGCCATCTGGACCTTTCACGATGGAAGGGTCGCGCATCACTTTCTGTGTTCCCACTTCTGGCTTGAGGAATGTACCCGGAATACTGTCCCAATGAATACCGTCGCGACTATAGATAAAGCGCAGTCCTTCGTTTGCAGGCTCATGGAAAGAGGTCGACACATATATGTCTGCCGCCAGAGTAGCTACGGAAGGAAGCATCATCGCCGCAACTACCGACAAAAATGTTTTCTTCATTATTCAGTTTATATGTTTTATATTAGTACTGACGATTACATATACGTATTGTAACCAATCTCTTATACTATGCAGAGTATGGCTGATTACTTGTAAACTACTTGCTTTTCCGAAGCTCAATAACAACTATCTCGCCAGGACAACCCAAGCGAAACGGAGCAAGTCCGCCTAATCCGACACTCACATTTATGGCTCTCTTACCTTCGTAATACATTCCTCCCCATTCGCTATACATCAGCGAGATGGGCGACCAACCGAAGATTTCTATCTGTCCGGCATGTGTATGACCGCTCAAAGTAAGCTGCGCCTTGGAATGTGGCAGAATATCGGTGCGCCAACTGGTAGGGTCGTGCTGCAGCATCAATATGAAGCTGCTGTCTTGTCTAATGCCCTGAAGGCTTTTATTTATATCACCGCTATTAGGCACCTTAGTACTTTTCCCCTCATATTCCATACCTGCCACAACAATAGAGTCGGTTCCACGACGTATAATCCTATTCTCGTTCCTAAGCACTTGCCATCCCATACGTTGTTGTAAGGCTACTGTTTCTTTGCAGTTGGCATCTCTTGTCTTCTTGTCTACATCTAGATAATAGGCATAGTCGTGATTTCCCAATATGGAGAATACTCCGTCTTTAGCTTTCAGCTTGCCGAGGGTATCACTATGTCGACTTATCTCTTCTGGTTTTATATTCTGCAGATCTCCCGTAAATACTATCATATCGGCATGTTGGGCGTTAATGCTGTCTATAGCCTTATCAAGGATGTAGGCTCTCGATGAGCTATACGTTCCTACGTGGGCATCGCTGAACTGAACAATCCTGTAGCCATCGAATGATTCAGGAAGTTCATGGGAATAGTATGTAATGTGGCGAACTTCAAGTTGGCTAAATCCTAACGTATAAGCATATATTGACATTATGGCGAGGCAGACGGCACATAACAAACCAATGGGATTTCCCCAGTTCTTCTTTGTTTTGTGATATACGCAATGCCCCCAACCAAGAACAGAACATACTGCGAAAACAGCTTTCGGTAGTATCCATACCGTAAGAAACAACAGGTATGTATTGAGTATGTCTATGTTGTCGGGTGCGAAGTTCCTCGATAGCGACAAGATTATACTATATAAGACCATAACACCCGACTGCGTGCCCCACAATATTCTAATAAGATTATTGTGAGCTTTTATATCTTTCAGGAACTTATAATAAATATACCAGTCTGTTAAGACCAAGACCAATATTATCGGAATAACAATTCTTGCTATCATATTTAAATGATTAATGTGTTCTGAATATTATCTCCTCTCCACGACTCTCTGTATCAAACTCGCCATCGTTATAGATATGATTGCCGTTGCAGAAGGTATGTTCCACCTTCCAATAGAATGTGTGCCCCTCAAGCGGACTCCATCCGCATTTACTCTGGATGATGTCTTTCGTTACAGTCCACTTACTGTTGTGTCGCACTACAACAAGGTCAGCCTTATATCCTTTGCGTATAAATCCACGCTTGCTAACATCAAAAAGTTTTGCTGGATTATGACTCATCAACTCTACAACACGCTCTATTGAGAGAATTCCCTCGTCTACAAGACTCAGCATTGACACGAGCGAAAACTGCAACATAGGCATTCCAGACATTGCTTTGCAACAGCCTCCTTGCTTTTCCGACAGTTTGTGCGGAGCATGGTCTGTAGCTACAAGGGCTATCCTCCCGTCGGTTAAAGCCCTACGCAGAGCATCACGGTCTTTTGCACTTTTTACCGCAGGGTTACACTTAATCCTTGCTCCAAGCTCGTTGTAGTCGGCATCAGAAAACATCAGATGGGCTACAACAGCCTCTGCCGTAATCTTAGGGAACCCATTTGCTCCATCCTCCGACAGCACTTTCTTCTCGTTAATCTTATCAAAGAGTTCCAATTCACGTGCCGTGGTTAGGTGGGCAACGTGCAGTCTGGCATCGTTCTCCTTGGCAAGAGTAACGGCAAGTAGGGTAGAACGGTAACATGCTTCCTCACTTCGTATCTCTGGATGATGCACCACGTCGGGGTCATCTCCCCATTGCAGTTTGGCTTTAGCCATATTTTCGTTTATCACCTGTGTGTCTTCGCAATGTGCCATAATGGGTAGTTTCACCCTGCTAAAAATCTTTCGTAAGGCTTCCTCCTTATCCACAAGCATATTGCCAGTAGAGGAACCCATAAACAATTTCACTCCTGGCACTCTGTGAGTGTCCACTTTCAGCAGTTCATCGATATTATCATTCGTTGCTCCGATATAGAATGAATAGTTCACATGGCTATTCTTTCTGCCTATTTCGAACTTACTTTCAAGGTCTTTAAGCGTTGTTGTCTGTGGCTTTGTGTTAGGCATATCAAAATAAGATGTTACCCCTCCATATGCAGCAGCTCTACTCTCGCTCTCTATATCAGCCTTTTCCGTTAACCCTGGCTCACGAAAATGCACATGGTCGTCTATTACTCCAGGTATTAAATAACACCCCGTGGCATCTATCACCTCATTATATTTCTCTTCATCTTCTATATCGTCATAGATGATATCTGCTATCACGTCATCTTCAATAATTACCGAAGCCTTTTCTGTACGTCCCTCATTAACGACGTTAGCACCTTTTATTAATATCTTCATATTGTAGGGTTGTATATAAAAAATGTAGGATTGTACATGCCGTGCAATATACAATTCTACATTAAAGTATTTTAGATTTATATTAAATTCTTATTGTTCATTTCCGTTTCCCGGCTGTGCAAGTTCATTAGGAGTAGGCACATCAGGAAGAGCAGAGCCGTGTGCAACAGGTGGTTGCGGCATATCAGGAGTAGCCATACCGTTCATGATGTTCTGATTCTCCTGTGCTTTCTCGTAATAGTCTTTCACATAAGGGTCGTTCTTGAAGTTTGCCGTAGCCTTACTCATTATATCTTCTATCCACGGAGCAAGCTCTGGATACTGGTTTCCAGCAGTCATCATAAAGAATACTCCCGGTCCGAGCACGTTGTCAAAGTTCTCCTCTATAAACGAAGTTATCAGTTTGTCTTCTTTCTCCGCTATCTGTTGTGCCTCCTGAGCAAGCCTTGCATTGGTGATATTCTCGTCTTCGCCATTCATTATAGCCTGACTTTGCTTATGCCCAAGCTCATTCATCTGCACATCGAGCTGGTTGTATTTCTCAATAAATGTAGTAAGTTTGTCGTTAAGCGGTGTACCACTTACCCGTTGCTGCCCGTTATCTATCTTTATTGTTATATCCCCATGTTCGAGAACTACAGGCATAAGACTCTCGTTGTCCATAAATAGGGTAACGATCTTAGTAGAGTCTAATGAGCCGTTAAAGCTAAACTGTCCGTGTACGACATCACAAGAGTCTATGCTCTTCATGTCGCTGTTGCTATAAGCCTTAAGATAGAGCATCTTTCCGTCCAGCATAGACACGTCGGACGTTCCTTTTATATTATATGAGCCAGAGCATGACGTTAAGACAGTCATACAAGCTAATGTGAGAGAGTTTACTAATTTGTTCATATACTATTTTGTAACACCCTACAAATGTAATGTGTATTGTCGATGTATGGAAATATGTTGATGTTATTTAAAACATAAATACGTTATTTTAGCTTTTTTTTTGCTCTTTTCTTCTTGTATTGTATATCGCAGACTCTACTTTGTAAGTTCAGAAGATATTCTGTGTGTGGAATACAACTGCAAGATTGCCGCTGTAAGAAGCAGTATTACCCAGTTGTTGTGTACGTATTTAAGGTATGCGTTATATCCATCGATACCTGTTTTTATAAACAATGGATATATCAAGTGATAAGAATTCTCAAGCATAAACAAAGCTGAAGCTATAAACAGGGCTGCTCCCGTTAGCATTATCTTGCGCAGACGACGTATCGTGATATCTGTTCCCATATATTTCTGCTCATATTGCATTGCTGCAAACATTATTGTGCCTGGCGTAAAAAAGAGCGGTGCCACCATAGGCTTACCAAAAACATATAGTCCGGCTCCTACTACCATCATACAAGCTCCGATGAGCATTATTATACTTTGCAATTTACTTAATTGTTTCATTTTCCTTTTCTGGTTTCTCATCATCACTAAGAACAAAGATGTCCTCGTCGTTTGCCTTCATCATATAGTTTTCTCTTGCTATCTTTGTTATGGCATGAGGGTTTCGCCTAAGTTCATTCAACTTTAGCTCATCCTGTTCGTATTTTGTATTATATTTATCTATCTGATCTTGAAGCTCACTTATCTGTAAACTGTATTGCGCACGAGTCAGAAAGCTGTTATCATCAATAACACCTACCAGCAAACTGCCCAATATTATCACTATCCAATAGCGGTTGTGCGAGATAAAACTCAAGACAGGGTTTATCCTACTCATATTTTTATGATGTTTTTGTCTGTTTTTATATGCAAAGATAGTCTAATTGACCGAATTTTACATTATCTTTGCAAGAAATTAAGCGAAATTTAATCATATTATGGAAGAATACATAGTTTCGGCAAGGAAATACCGCCCTATGTCATTCGACACCGTAGTAGGGCAGACAGCACTGACTACTACGCTGAAGAATGCTGTGAAAAGTGGGAAACTTGCTCATGCCTACTTATTCTGCGGACCTCGTGGAGTGGGTAAAACAACATGCGCCAGAATATTCGCAAAGGCGATAAACTGCCAGCATCCCACCGAAGAAGGTGAGGCTTGCAATGAGTGTGAGAGCTGTAAAGCCTTCAACGAACAACGGTCGTACAATATCTTTGAGCTTGATGCTGCAAGCAACAACTCCGTTGAAAACATCAAGACACTTATGGAGCAAACACGTATTCCGCCCCAGATAGGACGTTATAAAGTGTTTATTATCGATGAGGTTCACATGCTGAGTACGCAGGCTTTCAATGCTTTTCTTAAGACGTTAGAAGAGCCCCCGGCTCATGTAATCTTTATTCTTGCCACTACGGAAAAGCACAAGATACTACCCACTATATTATCACGTTGCCAGATTTACGACTTCGAAAGAATGACGGTAACCAATATCGTGAACCACTTGAAAGCCGTGGCACAGAAGGAGGGAATATCCTACGAAGATGAGGCTTTGAATATCATTGCGGAAAAGGCAGACGGTGGTATGCGCGACGCTCTCTCCGTATTTGACCAAGCAGCAAGCTTCTGTCAGGGCAACATCACGTATGCCAAGGTTATTGAAGACCTGAATGTTCTTGATGCCGACAACTACTTTAAGATAGTAGATCTATGTCTTGAGACTAAAGCTGCCGACGTGATGGTTCTGCTCAACAGTATCATTGCTAAAGGTTTTGACGGAGGAAACTTGATTGGAGGACTTGCCAATCATGTGCGCAACGTATTGATGGCAAAAGACAATCAGACAATTCCTTTGCTTGAAGTAAGCGACCAACAGGCGGAGAGGTACAAGGAACAGGCTGCCAAATGCCCTACTAAATTCTTGTATCAGGCTCTGAAGATTATGAACGAGTGCGACATAAACTACAGGCAGAGTAGCAATAAACGCCTCTTGGTAGAGATTACTCTTATAAGAGTAGCACAGATTATGCAACCAGAGGACGAAGGTGCCTCGTCGGGGCGTAGCCCCAAGAGATTGAAAAGCCTGTTCAAGAAAATCATAGCAGCGCAGCGTAAGGCAGTCCAGCAGGTGGCTGTCGCTGCAACACCATTGCAGCAAGGTGAGCATCAGGCTGCAAAAGGCGATGCTATATCCTCACCAAAAGCACAAGATACCAATATATCTTCTGTTGGAACAACTACGTCTGCCATAGGCTCAGCACAGTCTTCAGCAGTTCCTACCGCCCCCAAAGGAGCAGCTTTAAAGCTAGGTAGCATAGGAACATCCTTTGCCAGCCTTAAGCAAGAAACCGAGAGAAAGAAACACGAAAATGAGCCTGAGGCAAAGAAAACTGGGCAGCATGAGCCTTTTGACGATGACATGCTGATACTCCAATGGATGTCTATGTGTATGCGAATGCAAGAGACTATGAAGGGCATTGCTACAAGATTGAAGAATATAACTCCCGAAATAGGTACGTTCCCAGAGATAGAAATAGTTGTCGACAATAAGATGCTGCTCGAAGATGTACAAAAGATAAAGGGTAGAATACGTAACACACTTGTTCTTAAACTGCATAATGACGACATCGTTCTCAACTTGCGTCTTGCTCGTCCAGAGGAGATAAAGAAGATTCTTTCGCCAAGGGAGCTATACGAAAAACTATGCAACGAGAACCCTGCTATAAAGAAACTCGGTGAAGAGTTCTCTCTGCAGTTTGCTTAAGGTATATCCTGTTTGCATTAACCTATATCATTGCTTGCATTAAGGTGTATCCTTGCTTACGTTAAGTTATATCCTTGTTTGCATCAACTTATACTTTTGCCATTAGTAAGAGTATACATAAAGCGGCAAAACAACATACTTCCGTGTTGTCTTGCCGCTTTCTCTATCTCCCTATCCTGTACTAATGCAGGAAAGGGGAAATATCTTCTTAGTCTTTCTCCACTAGCTCCGTCTGGTCTTTGCCCAGATAATTCTTATTCGCATCTACAGCGATAAGCACACGGTCGCTACCACGGAGATAGGCTCCGTCGTATGTAAAGTCGGTTACCTTACTATCCATTTCGCCAACAAAAGTCAACTTGCCGTCTGTAGGGTTCATCCACCAAACGTTCTTCTTGCTACCGCTAATCTTCGTCAGGTCTATTTTCATCGGTTTGCCACTATAGTTGTAGACGAGCATAAAGTCAGTGCCACGCATTGCTATGACACGGTCGTAGCGTTCTCCGTTCTGTCCTGCAATGATGCTCTGATCGCCCTCTCCCTCTGTGAATGGGAAGGCAAGCATCAACCATTTTAGGTATTTCATCTGGTTGTAGCCAGGATCGTTCATTGCTTCCCACCAAGGTTTCTCTGCTCCGAATGAGGCAAGCACTCCTGGACGCATAAACTGCATTACGGAGTTGTGCCCGTATGTATGTCCGAAAGCTCCTCCAAAGACAGCCCAATAAGCATAGCGACGCACATCGTAATCCATCCATCGAGGTGCAGAGAAATCGTGTAAGCCTTGTGGAATATCCTCATACGAAGGCTCACCGTCTATTACTGGTCTCAGCGGCTTCTTCTCAAAGCTCATGTCAACATACCTCCAGTTGTCCTCTTCGGTATTATCTTTTATGGTGTAGTCTCCGTCTCCATTACGTTGTCCGTAACGTCTGTGTCCGCTTTGGAACATATTAAAGTCCATCCACTCCCTATCATTGAACCAGCGAGCAGATGTCGTCCTTCCTCTCGGGTGGAATGTCATGATGTGGTTCTTGTCGTATTTCTTGATGGCACGTGCAAGGGCGTCCCACACTTCAGGCGACTTGTCGCCAAGGATGTCTCCACCAATCATCCATATAATATTAGGCTTGTTCTTGTATCTCTCACCGAGGAATTTGCCGTAAGCCTCGGCTTTCTTCACATCCATCTGTCCTATCATAGAGCCCCAGATGCAGTCCATACCTATATATATACCATTTGCGGCAGCACAGTCGATTATATAGTCAAGGTGCTCCCAATATCCGTAAACGCCAGGTTTAGATACCTTGCTGAAATCAAACTCCTTGTTATTCGCCTGTTGTCCATACACGTTAAAGGTAGGTATGGCATTGAGTACCTGTATCTGTTCTACGTTATATCCGCAAAGACGTTCCTTGTTGAGGAAGTATTCCACCTCATCGCGGTTCAGTCTTTCGGGTAATAACCATGATGTATTACCAAGCCAGAAGAAGGCTTTGCCGTTTTCATGTACTAGATAACGATGGTTGTCAGACACTACCAGCTTACCATTATCCCATGGCTTGTATATTACCTTTTTGGCAGCATTTACCGCTGTTGTGGCAAGCAGCATAATGGCTGCGAGTAATAATGATTTTTTCATAAGTAGCTTTTATATTTTTGTTTATTGTTTTATTTTGCCTTGAGCACTACTACCTGTCCCTTTTTCGTATTTATATCATACAGATACGTATTCTTCAGGGCTGGCATTTGTTCTATCTTTTCAGGGTAGTTTATCTTCTGCTTTATATCGTCGGGGGTCTTAAAGAGAGGGTTTTTGTTCTCTCCCTTTGCCTCTTTCAGTCCTTTACCTGTAAGAGGAACGGCAGAGCGGATACGCAAATTGCCCCCAATCTCTGATTTTATTGTTGCCTCATGTATATTGTTGTCCTTCCATGTCATGCTCACTTCGAAGCCTCCACGTGCTTTCAGTCCGCTCACAGAACCATCTTTCCATGCGTCTGGCAGTGCAGGTAAGAGGTAGACAAATCCGTCATGGCTCTGCAGTAACATCTCTCCTATACCAGCGGTACAACCAAAGTTTCCATCTATTTGGAATGGTGGATGTGCATCAAAAAGGTTAGGATATGTTCCTCCTTTCTTCTTCTCGTTGCGCACAAGTGTTAGTTGGTCGCCAATTAGTTTTAGGGCATGGTTACCGTCAAGTAGTCTTGACCATAGGCAAACCTTCCACCCCATGCTCCATCCTGTTGACGGATCTCCACGATGTATAAGTGATGTACGTGCAGCCGAAGTTAGCTGTGGCGTGCGGAAAGGAGATATCTGATTGCTTGGATACAGTGCATATAGATGCGACACGTGGCGGTGTATGTCGTCTGGATTATCCCAGTCGTCTTTCCATTCCTGTAGTTGTCCCCAGCGTCCAGTCTGTAGTGGCAACATACCGT
>CAVKAH010000057.1:0-13087 GCA_963654095.1 Oscillospiraceae bacterium | reverse complement strand
ATATTATTGCGTAACTTTGCCAACATATTAGAATATTGTTAGAAATGACTAAAGATAACACAACAACGGAGGAACAGTTTAAAAGCGCAATGAAAGAATGCCGCTCGCTGTTCGAAAAGAAGCTCCACGACTACAACGCATCATGGAGAATGCTCCGCCCATCATCACTCACAGACCAGCTTCTCATTAAGGCAAGACGTATAAGAAGTATAGAGGTAAAGGGCAAAGCTCTAGTGGAAGATGATGTCCGTTCTGAATTTATCGCCCTGATAAACTATGGCATTGTGGGGCTTATCCAACTAGAAAAAGGGTTCGCAGACACCGTAGATATTACTAACGAAGATGCTCTTAAGCTCTACGACAAATACGCTGAAGAGGCTCTAACGCTTATGCTTCGCAAGAACCACGACTATGATGAGGCGTGGAGAATGATGAGGGTGAGCAGCTATACCGACTTTATCCTTACCAAGATTGAGAGGGTTAAGGAGATAGAAAACCTCAACGGGGGAACACTCGTGTCGGAGGGTATCGATGCCAACTATATGGACATCATCAACTATTCCGTATTCGGAGTGATTAAACTTACGTTTGGCGAGGAATGAAATTTACGGCGAATGTTCTTAAAAACGTTGCGGTGAACGTCTGCAGATTTATTGTTGCAGCCACTTTCATATTCTCTGGATATGTAAAAGCCATAGACCCGTTAGGCACGCAATATAAGATTCACGACTATCTATCTGCAATATCCCTCGCCGACATCATACCCGACTACATCACGTTGGGGGTATCTATCGTGCTGGCAGCCATAGAATTCTGCCTCGGAATATTCTTACTTTTCGCCATCAGAAGAAGACTTGTGTCGAAGCTGATCCTCTGTTTTATGGCAATAATGACTGCCATTACAGTATGGATTGTATTGGCAAACCCGGTGAAAGACTGCGGATGCTTTGGTGATGCCATCATCCTGACGAACTGGCAAACATTGGCTAAGAACATCTTTCTGCTTGTCGCAGCCATCGTGATATGCAGGCAGCCGCTATGTATGGTCAGATTTATCAGCCGCACTAACCAGTGGATTGCGATTAACTATACTATAATATATTGTATAACAACAAGTATCTATTGCCTATACAACCTACCTATCTTCGACTTCAGACCTTATCACATAGGAGCAAACATCCGTAAGGGAATGGAGATTCCGAAGGGGGCAGAGCAGCCAGAATTCGAGACTACATTCATACTAAAGAAAGGGAATGTTACCAAAGAATTCACCTTAGACAGCTATCCAGACTCCACATGGACCTTCGTTGACAGTAAGACAGTGCAAAAGAGCGAAGGATATGTGCCACCGATACACGACTTCTGCATGGAGGATATGGATACTGGCGATGACATGACACAAGATATTCTCAATGACAAAGGATATACCTTTCTGCTCGTAATGCCACACCTGGAGAATGCCGACGACTCTAATTTCGGCGACATAAATCGTATTTACGACTACTGCCAGCAGCATAGTTATAATATGTATGCACTGACAGCAAGCAACAAAAAGGCTATCAGCAGATGGACAGACATGACGGGAGCGGAATACAAATTCCTATTTACAGATGAGACAACACTAAAGACTATCATCAGGAGTAACCCTGGTTTGGTGTTGATAAAAGACGCAATGGTTCTGCAGAAGTGGAGCCACAACAAGTTGCCACAGCTTAATGACAACTCCCCTGCCCTCGACAAAGCACCTGAAGGTAGGCTATCTGAAGACACTGTGGGTAAGAAAATCGGATATATTCTCCTATGGTTCTTTATGCCTTTGTTCCTACTTACCTTTGCCGACAGAACGTGGGCATGGACAAAATGGGTAAGGAGAAAGAAAAGCGAAAAGGTAGATAAGGAGAAAGAAAACGTAGAAAAACAGATATAAACTATCATTTTAATAAATTAGCATAATAGTAATGAGAAAGAAAATTGTAGCAGGTAACTGGAAAATGAACATGAACCTGCAAGACGGTATTGCTCTGGCAAAAGAGCTTAACGACACACTTACAACAGAGAAGCCTAACTGTGGCGTAATAATTTGCACACCTTTCATACACTTGGCAAGTATCGCACAGTTCCTTAACCAAGATGTTATCGGACTCGGAGCAGAGAACTGCGCTGACAAAGAAAAGGGTGCTTACACAGGAGAAGTGTCTGCCGAAATGGTAAAGAGTACGGGGGCGCAGTATGTCATCCTCGGTCATTCTGAGCGTAGAGGTTACTACAACGACACTCCAGAAATACTAAAAGAGAAGGTACAACTTGCACTTAAGAACGGGCTGAAAGTAATCTTCTGTATCGGTGAAAGCCTTGAAGAGCGCGAAGCAAACAAGCAGAACGAAGTGGTTAAGGCTGAACTTGAGGGTAGCGTATTTAACCTTACAGCTGATGAATTCAAGAACATTATCGTGGCTTACGAACCAATTTGGGCTATCGGAACTGGTAAGACAGCTACTGCAGAACAGGCAGAAGAGATCCACGCATATATACGTAGCGTAATCGCAGACAAGTATGGTAAGGATGTTGCAGAGGATACTACTATCCTCTATGGCGGTAGTTGCAAGGCAAGCAACGCCCCTGAACTGTTCGCTAAGCCTGATATCGACGGAGGTCTTATCGGTGGCGCATCACTCAAAGCTGCCGACTTCAAAGGTATTATCGACGCAAGATAATTTTCTGCAATACTAATCCTCTATGGCGCAAAGGATATGCACCGTAGAGGATATTTATACTAACATAACATCTTTAACATGAAACAGTTCATCGCTATATTAGTATTTGCGACTGGCATATCTATAAACTGCCACGCACAGTCTTTCCTTGGCGACCTGCAAAAACAAAAGCAGGGCGAGGGAACGGTTACCGTTAAGCAAAGTGCCGATATAGACAACTTGGTGAACAACGCCAAACTTAAAAGTAGTCAACAGGCTGCTCAACAGCAAAAAGACTCACAGATGCAGGCACAGAAGTCTGCAACTGACAATCATCACAACGATAATGCAGACCACAAAGCTGCACCTTCGCATCAGGATGACAATACCGCTCGCAAGCAGACAGCAGCAAACGACCACGGGGTAAACTCCCCTATTGACAGGAGCCAGACTATAAAGTCTGCCGACTCAGACATTATTGACACAAGCAAAAAAATGATGCGAAACAGTCGTAAGGTTACTGGTTATCGCATTCAAGCTTATTCAGGAGGAAATTCAAGAGCCGACCGCGAGAAAGCTAACAGCATCGGTGACGCAATAAAAATGAGGTTTCCAGACCAACCTGTTTATGTACATTTCTACTCCCCAAGATGGATATGCAGGGTAGGTAACTTCCGTTCTTACAGTGAGGCAGCTACCATGTTGAAAAGCATAAAAGCTATGGGTTACTCTCAGGCATGTATAGTGAAAGGGAAAATCAGCGTAGGCTATTAATATAAGCTAACTACTCAAAACTGTACGAAATGTTCAAGGGTACGAGCAGCACGGACAGTAAAAACAAACATAAAAGATAATGAATCCAGAAACAGAATTCCGTCCAGGTCTTGACGACTTGGCAGCCAACTATAAGAGCGTGTTACAACTTCTTGGTGAAGATCCCGAGAGAGAAGGATTACAAAAGACACCAATGCGTGTGGCTAAAGCCATGCAAATACTCACAAGAGGCTACACACAGGATGCCCACAAGGTATTGACCGACGCTCTATTCAAAGAGGAATACAACCAAATGGTTATTGTGAAGGACATTGATTTCTTCTCTCTATGCGAGCACCACATGCTTCCGTTCTACGGCAAAGTGCATATTGCGTACATCCCAAATGGGTATATCACAGGACTAAGCAAGATTGCACGTGTGGTAGACATATTCAGTCATCGTCTTCAAGTGCAAGAACGCATGACGCAACAGATAAAAGACTGCATCAACGAAACGTTGCATCCGCAAGGCGTCATCGTTGTAGTGGAGGCAAAACACATGTGTATGCAGATGCGAGGAGTGGAGAAACAAAACTCCATAACTACGACGAGCGATTTCTGTGGTGCTTTTGAGCAGGCAAAAACAAGGCAGGAGTTCATGAATCTTATCCACAAAGGATAAAGAAAATGTATCATTACCATGCAACATTATGCACATACCAATGTTTTACAAATATAACAACAAATAAAAAACAAATTAATAGATTATGAAAAAGATTAAAGAACTACTTCCTTTGATTATCCTCGGACTTATCTTGTCTATGTCGGTGGCATCTTGTATCAATAACGATGATAACACTTCGGGATTGACTGATGAAGAGAAAAAGAATTGCGTGGCTAAGATGAGTGGTACTTATCAAGGTAAGATTTACTACTTTGACAAGAACATAGATAAGACTAAGTATCCTAGTCAAACTGACTCTATCGAGAACGCAACAGTAAGATTTAGTTATCCAGAAAGTGCTTTCGTTATCGAAGACTTCCCAGTTAAGCTACTCTTCAAACAGATAAGCAACCACGATGATCTAAAGGCTGCTGCCGAAGAATACGGGAACACGGATATAAAAGTTACATATATACCATACTCTACTCAAGGTAATTATCAGTATATAGTATATTACAACCAGCCTCAGACAATAAGCATGACACTCAATTATGGTAATTTGAACCATGATGTAAAAGTGGCATTTATGTTGAATAATTACGGAGAATGGTACAACAGCAAGGCTCATTTTCAACTCGTTGAAGGAGCTATATACGTAGACTACGATAGTAAAGGCGAGCCTGAGCTACTCGATGGCAAAGCTCTCTATAACCAAAATCTTTCTGAGGAGGACTCTAAAGACTTGATATTTGAATTTTTGGGAAAACTTAAGTAAGACTTAGACATTATAGATATACCTGCGAGGGGCAACTCAAATAAAGAGAGTTGTCCCTCGCTATGTTTTATACACCTCACAATTAAGATGTTTTGCATTTTCAAACTTGTATGATAGAATATTATTTCATACTTTTGCATATACAGAAAGATGGGGATTTCATGCCCCGAAAAGGAAATATTCTCTTTAACATATAACGTATCAAACATGACTTACACTATATCGGCTCCAGAACGCCTTAATGCGAGTATCGACCTACCTGCATCTAAAAGCATCAGCAACAGGGCTCTTATTATCTATGCACTATCTGGAGAAAAGATAAAACCAGATAACTTATCCGACTGTGATGATACTGAAGTTATTATAAAAGCCCTTGAGAATAAGCCTGAAACAATAGACATCAAGGCTGCCGGAACAGCAATGAGATTTATGACAGCCTACCTTGCCGTCATGCCTGGACACCATATTATAACAGGAACGGATAGGATGAAGAACAGACCAATTGATATTCTTGTAGATGCTCTAAGGCACATGGGAGCCGACATAGAATATATTGAGAAAGAGGGATTTCCGCCTTTGGCAATTAATGGAAAGGTTCTTGAGGGAGGAGAACTCGACATTAAAGGCAACGTTAGCTCACAGTTTATATCTGCCCTACTTATGATTGCGCCGATGCTAAAGAATGGACTTAAGTTGCGGCTTAATGGTGATATTATATCGCGACCATACGTTGACCTTACGCTCTGTACTATGCGTGATTTCGGCGCAGATGCGGAATGGACGGACAATGAAACCATCAAAGTGGAACCTAAACCATATACACCTATTAAATATTACATAGAGAACGATTGGAGTGCGGCATCATATTGGTATGAGATGATAGCCCTAAGCGATGACAACGAAGCAGAAGTGGAGCTAAAAGGTCTTATGGACGGGTCGCTACAAGGAGACTCTGTCGTAAAATATCTATTCAGTATGCTTGGGATAAAAACCACTTTCCTAAGCAAAAAACGTGGAGAACCAACAACAATAAAGCTAAAAAAGATAGGCATAAGGTCAGCACGACTCGATTACAACTTTATCAATCAGCCTGATTTGGCGCAAACTTTTGTTGTAACATGTTGCCTTATGAACATCCCATTTCATTTTACAGGACTTGCATCTCTACACATAAAAGAGACTGACCGTATTGCTGCACTAAAGACAGAGATGAGAAAACTCGGCTTCGTCATAGACGATGGCAACGGCACAGAGCTATCATGGAACGGGGAACGATGCACTCCAGATGACGATATATATATCAACACCTACGAAGATCACCGTATGGCAATGGCTTTCGCCCCTGCTGCAATGGTACTCAAAGATATAAAAATCAACGACCCACAAGTAGTGTCAAAGTCCTATCCGACCTATTGGGACGACCTAAGAAAAGCAAGATTCACGATAACAGAATGACTGCAAACACAATAAAATACTTATTTGCAAGTTAATATAAAGTGAAATATAACAGAAACAAACATATAGCCACAGTCGTAGCTTTCCTTGCTGTTATGACTTTTATCGCATGCTCGACACAGAAGAATACATCGAGTAGCAGATGGTGGCACTCATTCAATGCAAGATACAACACGTATTATAACGGCTCGTTGGCTTATATTGACGCTTCGCTTGAAAAGGAGAATGGCAATAAAGACAACTTTACTGAATTGTTGCCACTCTATACTGTGGGGAACAAAAATAGTAGAGAACTCGGCAAGGCGAACTACGACAGAGCTATAGAAAAATGCCAAAAGGTCATTAAACTTCATAGCATTAAGAAACGCCCAGAATGGAACAAGTCGAGGAAAAAGACAGCAAAAGACATTGAATGGCTTAACAGAAGGGAGTATAATCCATTCCTCTGGAAGGCTTGGCTTCTTATGGGACGTTCGCAATTTATGAAGGGTTCCTTTGAAGAAGCTGCATCTACTTTTGCATATATGAGTAGACTTTATGCCACGCAACCTGCCATATATGGTAAAGCAAAAGCATGGCTTGCAAGATGCTATACGGAACAAGACTGGCTCTATGATGCAGAAGATGTGATAACGAAAATGCGCAGAGACTCTATGAACTGGAGGGCTGTGAAGGATTGGGATTATGCCTATACAGACTATTATATTAAGGCTGGCAGATACGCAGAGGCTATTCCTTATCTTAGAAAAGTTATCAAACACGAAAGGAGAAAGAAGCAGAAAGCCCGTGAATGGTATATCATGGGGCAACTGCAGGCTACACTCGGGAACAAGGCTGAAGCATACAAAGCCTATAAAAGGGTCATTAGACAAAATCCTCCATACGAACTGGAGTTTAACGCAAGAATAGCCATGACGGAGGTGATGGCTGGAGGAAAATGGAAGCAAAACGTAGCAAGGCTGCGCAGAATGGCTTCCAATGACAACAACAAAGACTATCTTGACCAAGTTTACTATGCCATCGGAAATATATATATGACCCAGAAAGATACACTAAAGGCTATCGACGCCTACGAAAAGGGTAATGCAAAATCTACGAGAAACGGCATAGAAAAAGGTGTATTGCTACTCACTCTCGGCGATATATACTGGACTCGCGAGGATTTCAGTAATGCCCAGCGTTGCTATGGTGAGGCTATAGGACTGCTTGACAAAGAGCGAAAAGACTACAAACAACTATCTGATCGTTCGAAAATCCTTGACGAACTTGTTCCACACACTAATGCCATTCATCTACAGGACTCATTACAAAGCCTTGCAAAGATGTCTGAAAAGGACAGAAATGCAGCCATAGACAGAGTGATTGACGCTCTGAAGAAAAAAGAAAAGGCAGAACGTGATGCAAAAGCAGAAAGCGAAGCTCAACAAAAGTTAGCAGAAAACGCAGGAAACACTGGGGCTAATCAAAACCGAAATAATACTACAAGCACCACTCAGAATAACCAGAAGAATGGTACATGGTATTTCTATAACCCTATGGCTATAAACCAAGGTAAGGCTACCTTCCAAAAACTATGGGGAAAAAGGGAGAACGTGGACGACTGGCAACGTAACAACAAGACCGTTGTAGCACAGGCTATGGGTGCTGAAGAGATGACTGACGAGATGCGCGACTCACTCGCAAATGCCGTTGCCGCAGAAGATTCGCTCAAGAATATTACTGATAGCGCACAGAATGATCCACACAAAAGGGAATATTATCTTGCACAAATCCCGTTCTCAGAAGAACAGATTAAAGCAAGCAACATTATTATTATGGATGGTTTGTATAATGCTGGCGTTATCTTCAAGGATAAACTTGACAATCTGCCTCTTAGCGAAAAGGAGCTGAGAAGACTATCTGACGACTATCCAGAATATGAGCACATGGACAATGCATACTATCATCTGTTCCTGTTATATAACCGTATGCACCAGCCAGAAGTAGCTGCAACATATCTGGAAAAGCTAAAGAAAGGCTTCCCGGAAAGTGAGTGGACGACAATCCTATCCGACCCTTATTTCGAAGAAAACGCAAGATTTGGGGTACACTTGGAAGACTCTCTTTATGCTGCAACATACGATGCATTCAAGGCTGACAGGTTGACGGAGGTAAAGAATAACGTAGAATTGTCTGCAAAAAGATTTCCTCTTGGAGTTAACCGCGATAAGTTTATATTCTTCGACGGTATGGCAAAGCTTAATGGAGGTGATGCAAATGGCTGTGTGGAGAATATGCAGACTGTTGTCGAGAAATACCCTAAGAGCGATGTAAGTACTCTTGCCGGCATGATAATTAATGGAGTGAAAGAAGGGAGGAAGCTCCACGGAGGAAAATTTGATATCAGTGACGTATGGGAAAGACGTACTGCAGTAATGAACGACAGCGACTCTATAAAGACTCGGACGTTCACAGCTGAAAGAAATGTGGATTTCTCTTTCATAATTGCATATAAGACGGACTCTATAAACAAGAACCAACTGCTATATGAACTGGCAAAGTATAATTTCTCAAACTTCCTCGTAAGAAACTTCGAGATTACTACTGAAGAGATTGAAGGATTAGAGAGAATGGTTGTCAGCGGGTTCAAGAGCTACGACGAAGCTCTGCAATATGCAAGACAACTATACTCAAACAACAATATATTAAGTCTCACGCGTAAATGCAGGACTATTATTATCAGTGACTCCAACAAGGAATTGCTCGGAACAAGATATAGCTACAACGACTATGACAAGTTCTACGAAAGGCACTTTATCCCACTAAAGATAAGTACCGTGCGACTGCTGACAGAACCTGAGACCATAGAATACGAAAAGGTATCTAAGGATAAGAAGGAGGAAGAAAGCGGGTTGTTCAATGGCGGTGTTATCGATGATGACACATATATGCAGATTGGAATAGACCCTGCAGCACAACAAACAGAAGACAACACGGTAACTATTCCTGTTGAAAATACCGACAACAGCACGAAGAAGGATAACGATAACACTATTATCGTGCCTACAGAAGAGTCTTCTGCCAACGACACGAAGCAGGAAACATTTGACATTACGCCTCAACAACAAGCTACAAAGCAAGAGCCTATTGAGGACATAGATCCAGGCTTTACAATAACACCAGAGGAAGAAAAGCAACCTAACACATCGGCTCCTCTGCCAAAAGAAAATACGAAGAATGATATTAAGACTAACGTTGAACAAGATATCAAGCCGAAAGTTAATCCAGAAAGCCCAACCAAAGTAAAACCTGAAGTAAAAGAAAAGGATACTAAGGTTGAGGATAACGGTATATACTTTAACGACGATACCGACAGTAATGAGTATAACATACAACCTTCAAGCAACAAGAAGCAACAACAAGAGTTCAACTTGGAGGATGATTACTATGAGTTGGACGGATTTTAACAACGAAAGAAAAGGATATAAAGTCTTTTGTCGCTTGGATGTCTATTGATGGAAATCTTTTTAAAAGCTATAAGGTATGAGTAACGGACTGCTTTTATGGGTGGATGACGAGATTGAACTCCTACACGCCCACATAATATTTTTAGAGAAGAAAGGTTATGAAGTCATAACTGTCAGTAACGGAACTGATGCTATTGACGAATGTAAGAACCATAACTTTGACCTCGTTCTCCTCGACGAGATGATGCCCGGAATAAGTGGACTGGAAACTCTTCAGCAGATTAAAGAGATACTACCCGCCACTCCAGTAGTGATGGTAACAAAGAGCGAAGAGGAGAATATTATGGATCAAGCCATCGGATCTAAGATTGCAGACTATCTGATAAAGCCTGTTAACCCAAACCAAATCCTTCTAACACTAAAAAAAAATATACACCAGAAGGAGATTGTTACTGAGGTTACACAGACTGGATACCAGCAAAACTTCATGAATATATCTACTCAGATTGATAATTGTAGAGACATTGGCGATTGGATTGAGGTGTACAAGCGACTCGTACATTGGGAACTTGAACTAAGCAGCACCGATAGTAACATGACAGAAATGCTAATGATGCAGAAGAGTGAAGCTAACAACGCCTTTGCCAAATTTATCCGTAACAACTATCTTGAGTGGATGAATAGCAATAGCAATCAGGCATCTGGGCTTCCGCTGATGAGCGACAAAATATTCAGCAAAAAGATTTTTCCACTCCTTGATAATAAGGAAAAGGTATTCATGATTGTAGTAGATAATTTCCGCTACGACCAATGGAAGATGTTGGCAAAGGAGATTGGAGATATGTTTGATATCGATGAAAATCTATACATGAGTATACTTCCCACTGCCACACAATATGCCCGCAATGCCATTTTTAGCGGACTTATGCCTGCTCAGATAGCAAAAATGTTCCCCGAACTATGGGTTGACGAAGATGAAGAGGAAGGCAAGAACCTAAACGAAGCCCCTCTTATCAAGACGCAACTTGATAGATTTAGGAGAGGCAACACCAAGTTCTCATACCACAAGATTAACGATTCTACAGGGGCAGACAAGCTACTGCAACAGTTTAATCAGTTGGCAGAAAACGACCTAAACGTAGTTGTTATAAACTTTATAGATATGCTAAGCCATGCAAGAACGGAGTCGAAGATGGTTCGAGAACTTGCAAACAACGAGTCGGCATATAGGAGCATCACGCTTAGTTGGTTTAGACATACCGTCTTATCCGACCTTTTCAAGAAGCTTGCAGATAGCGACTATACCATCGTGCTTACTACTGACCATGGCAGCATACGTGCATCAAGACCGATAAAGATTGTTGGCGACAAGAACACCAATACCAATCTGCGATACAAACTCGGCAAGAACCTTAACTACAACGCAAAGGATGTATTTGCTATAAAGGAACCTGCAAAAGCGCATCTGCCGTCACCAAACCTAAGCACATCATACGTCTTTGCTACTGGAGACTCATTCTTCGCATACCCAAACAATTACAACTATTACGTTTCATACTATAAAGATACATTCCAGCATGGCGGTATCTCATTGGAAGAAATGCTCATTCCGCTGGTTACACTTAAAAAGAAGAAAAGATAACTATGAACTGCAATTTAACAATAAAAGACATTGACAGCATAAACGATGCTGCAAAAGAGTTCGCAAAATATATAAAAGAAGGAGATGTATTCGCTTTCTATGGAAAGATGGGGGCTGGAAAAACAACTTTCATTAAGGCTGTATGCGAATGTCTTGGTGTGGAAGATGCCGTAACATCCCCAACGTTTGCCATCGTCAATGAGTATGAGTCGAATAAAGTGGATTATCCTATCTACCACTTCGACTTCTACAGAATAAAAAAGCTTGATGAAGTTTATGATATGGGGTATGAAGACTACTTCTATGGTGGTGGCGTATGCTTTATTGAGTGGCCTGAACTAATAGAAGAACTATTACCTGAAGACGCAATTAAAGTGGAGATTAAGGAGCACGAAGACGGCACAAGAACGATTTCCTTCTAACTCTCAACAACTATCATATTATGGATTCAGATTTGCAAAAGCAAGACGAGGCTTTCATGAAGAGAGCTCTGGATGAAGCTCAACTTGCCTACAACGAGGGGGAAATACCCATCGGGGCAGTAATAGTATGCCGAGGAAGAATTATATCAAGGGCACACAATCTGACTGAAACACTAACGGATGTTACCGCCCATGCCGAGATGCAAGCCATAACGGCTGCCGCCAACGCCCTCGGTGGAAAATATCTTACGGACTGCACACTATATGTTACAGTAGAGCCATGCCCAATGTGTGCTGGTGCTATCGGATGGGCGCAGATACCACGAATTGTATACGGAGCTACCGACGAAAAGAGAGGTTATCATGTTTATGCTCCCAACGTTTTGCACCCGAAAGCTACTATAACAAGCGGAATATTAGAAAAAGAGTGTAAGGAACTTATGCAAAATTTCTTCAAAAGCAAACGATAATATTAAAGGACGTATGTTTTTTGCATACGCCCCTTATATATTTAGGTTTATTGCTTACGGAAGTTTTGCTCCGGCAGTAGTAGTTTATATTACATCAACGCCTCAAATTTCTTCTGAATAGCAGACTTGGACTGTCCGCCAACAAGGCGATCCACTACCTCGCCATTCTTAAAGAACAATATAGTAGGGATGTTGCGGATACCAAACTCTGCTACAATGTCATCATTTTCCTCTACATCACATTTTCCTACTACTACTTTTCCATCATACTCCTCTGCCAATTCTGAAACGAAAGGAGCAATGGCACGGCATGGTCCACACCATGTTGCCCAGAAATCTACTACTAAAGGCTTATCGCCATTCTTCAAGTTCTCAAAGTTTTCGGTGGTGATTGTTACTTCCATCTTGTTTTTCTTTTATTGTTAATAATATTATTTGTCTTTTTATATTGTATTCGGTGGCAAACATCATGCCATAAACCCATAGAGGCTAATTTATATGATAAGTCATCGCTTCGCTATTTTCAATATACGCAAGCATATTGCGAGTTAAGTTTACTCCCGAAAGTGCGCTGTGCATCATTACGTTTCGACGGTGCTCAGGACTTTTCAGCAGCATATACATCTGTGTCCTTCCTGGCGATTTCTTAACCATTTCCAACAAATCTGCTACCTCTATCTCTGTTATCTTCTGCACATCAATGTTTATAGTTATCTTCTCAATGCGTTCCTCCTTTACAGTATGCAGAAACTGAATATCTCCTATAC
>CAVKAH010000056.1:0-13144 GCA_963654095.1 Oscillospiraceae bacterium | reverse complement strand
GTACAAACATGGCGTATGCATACTCAGATAACCAATCGCCTTCTAGTCAGACATCCGACAGCTGGGGTTCAACGGGTAACCTTTTCTATATAGTAAACTCTATCGCTCCTATCTATCCGATGTATGTTAGAAATACAGATGGAACGATAATGATAAACTCAAGCACAGGCAAGAAGACTTATGATTCGGGTACTAATACGGGTTTCCGTCGTCCGAGCCTTTCTGGAAATGCTGTCCGCGACCTCGACTATAATAGTTATCACGACTACCGCGACTTGTTCACTGGAAAGTGGTATGCTAACATTATGCCTATAGAAGGACTTACTCTTACTGCAAACATCGCTGCTAACGTGCAGAACGATCGTTACAACTATCTCTATAGCGCATATGGTTCAAGTCTTGCAGACGATGGTATGGCGTATGCAGCGTCAGCACGTACTATGTCTGTGAATAACCAATATATGGCACAGTATCAGACCCTAGTTGGGGGGGTACACAATCTTGACTTCCTGCTTGGTTATGAGCAGTTCCGCTTACGTAACCAATATGTTGGTGGACAAAATACCCACCTTTACGATCCATTTATCGGTGAGCTTGACAACGCAGGAAGCGACACCGATAAGCAACTATCTTCTTATACAAACAAATATATGTCTGAAGGTGTCTTCGCCCGTGCACAATATGACTACGATGGCAAATACTTCTTCAGTGCATCATATCGTCGTGACGCTTCATCAAGGTTCTCTAAGGACAACAGATGGGGTAACTTCGGTAGCGTTGGTGCAGCATGGCTGTTGACAAAAGAAGATTTTATGAAAGATATCAAGTGGATTAATACCTTGAAATATAAAATCAGTTGGGGTGTTCAAGGTAATGACAATATCCTCTATGATAATGGATATCCAAACTATTATGCTTATCGCGACCAGTACTCTATGACATACAACAACGGCAGCTATTCGCTCGTGATGAAGTATAAGGGTAATAAGGATTTGACATGGGAGACATCTTACTCATTCAACACTGGAGTAGAGTTTGAGTTGCTTAACCATAGACTCAACGGATCTTTCGAGTTCTTCTATCGTAAGACCGATGATTTGCTCTTCAACAACCCTGTTCCAGTATCATCAGGTATTACCACAGGTAGTGTTCCTATCAATGCTTTCAACGTGTCAAATACAGGTATAGAACTTGACATTAATGGCATTATCATTAAGACTAAGGACATTGAGTGGTCGGCAAACCTGAACCTTACTCACTACAAGAACAAGATTCTGAAGCTTACCGACGAGCTTGATGCTCAGGGCGGACAGAAGGGATCTTATTTTATCCGCCGTGTGGGAGGTTCTTTGTATGAGTCTTATCTAAAGAGATTCGCAGGTGTAGACCCAGACAATGGTCAAGCTCTCTACTATGTAGACCCAGACAACGGCGACTGGTCAACGACATCTTCCTACGATGATGCACAACTTAGCGACTGCGGCGATATCCTTCCTAAGGTTTATGGAGGTTTCGGAACAACCCTTAAGGCTTATGGTTTCGATCTTACAGCATCATTCTCATATCAGTTGGGCGGTAAATATTATGATGGTACATACCAGTCATTCATGCACAACGGAGGTAGCGGAATGCAAGGTTTCAACTGGCATAAGGACATCCTGAACGCTTGGACGCCAGAGAATCGCTATACCGACGTGCCAAGACTCGATGCTTCAGACGCTTGCTATCAGTTGGATAGCGACCGCTTCCTCGTAAGTTCAGACTACCTGAGCATAAACAATATCACATTGGGTTATACATTCCCTAAGAGCCTAATACAGAAGATAGGTATTCAGGGACTGAGAGTTTATGTCAGCGGTGATAACCTCGGAGTAATCTCTGCACGTAAGGGTCTTGACCCAAGAGCAAGCTTCGGACTTGGTAGCTCTGCTCATGGCAGTGGTGCATCACAGAGCAACTACTCAGTGATGAAGTCTATAGTAGGAGGTATATCGCTCACATTCTAATGAATGTGCCCAATATATAGGTCTGAAATGTATATGTCTTGATAAGTCATATATATCCTATTAGTCTTATAAACAATAAAAAGCAACACTATTATGACACGATATAAATACAAATATATGATGATGTCGTTTGCTATAGCCGCTTCGCTGGTGAGCTGTGCAGACATCGACGACCAAAATCCTGCGGGTTATGTCATTACAGATGACCAGAAAACGCAAACTGTTGAGGCAAACCCAGAACGTGTAAAGGCAGACATTGCGGGTATGTACACCATGATGGGAAAGATGGGAACCTATTATGGAGAAGACGGAAATGGCAAACAGCCACGTGATGACGATGGTGGTTATCCATCGGTATGCTTGTCGAACGACCTTAACGGTCCCGACATGGTTTCCGACAACAGTGGCTATAACTGGTTCTCTGTAGCGTCAGAATACACAGACCGCACACCTAATTACGCTAATCCGCGTATGCGTTACGGACTGTTTTATAATCAGATAAAGGCAGCAAACGATATTATTGCCTCAATTGAAGAGACAACAGAGGAGACCGACCTGAAGCAATATCTCGGACAAGCAAAGGCTTGCCGTGCGTTCAGCTATCTGAACTTGGTGCCTTATTTCCAGTTTAATTATACCTCGTCTGCCGACAAACCAGCCGTTCCACTCGTGCTGGAAACTACTACAGACTACACTAACAACCCACGTGCTACGGTTTCTGCGATATACACTCAGATAGAGACAGACCTCTTGTCGGCACGTGAACTGCTCGATGGATATACTCCAACAGACAACAGCTATGCCACAAAGGCTGTGTGCGACGGACTTCTTGCTCGTACATATCTAAGCATGGGTCTATATGCTAAGGCTGCAGAATATGCACAGTATGCTATTGACGAGTCGGGAGCTACCCCTGCAACACGTGAGGAGGTAAGCCAACCATATTTCTATGATAAGAGTGAGCACAACTGGATTTGGTCTATCGCAGTGTCATCATCCGATGTTTCTAACTACCCACTTCCTGCATGGCCATCACAGCTCGGCTCTTTCTCAGGCAATAGCTATACTGCATACGCTTCGTTGTACCGTCGTATCAATCCGATACTGTTCAATAAAATCAGTAGCACTGATATCCGTAAGCAGTGGTGGCTTGATGAAAACAGACATTCTTCACTACTCGACGGACTGTCATGGACAGGTATTGTGAAAGACGGATCTACCGTTACAGCCACAGGACAGGATATCGTAGACGCTGTGTTCCCAGACGTAAAGACTGCATTCACTACATATACTAATGTGAAATTTGGTATGAAGAGTGGCATCGGAGGCACTACGAACAACAACGACTGGCCACTGATGAGAGTGGAGGAGATGTATCTGATAAAGGCAGAAGGCTTGGCAATGAGTGGAAACCTTGCACAAGGCAAGCAAGTTCTTGAGGACTTTGTTAAGGCATACCGCGACCCTTCATACAGTTGCACTGCATCTGACGAGAAGTCATTCCAGAACGAAGTGTGGTTCCAACGCCGTGTTGAGCTATGGGGAGAGGGATTCTCGATGTTCGACATCATGCGACTTAACAAGCCTGTTGTACGCTTCCATGGTAGCGACAAGGGTATATGGCCAGATGCGTTCTGCTTCAATATCCCTGCTAACGATGGCTATCTGCTTATGAGATTCTCACAGAAAGAGACGAACAACAATAGTGCTATCGTGAACAACACCGATGGTTCGCTACCAAGTTCTATGCAATATCCAAATCTTACAGATGGCGTAACGGATTAATAAATCAAAGAAAGGATTAATATTATGATAAGATTTAGCAAATTAATGATATTCCCATTGCTCGCAGCAGCCATCACTCTTGGCTCTTGTAGCGATGATGATGATTGGTCGGCAGGTAAGCCTGCGAATGAGGCGGGTATAAATGTGTTTATGCCAGATGCTGACGGAGCGTCGATAGCGTTATCTCCAACGGAGAACTCGTTTACCTTTACCGTGGAAAGAAGTTCTGCCAGCGGTGAGCTGACAGTACCATTGAAGGTGGCTAATGCTAATGGTTATGACAAGGATGGTAACTCTTTGTTCACCGTTCCTACGTCTGTAACCTTTGCCGACGGCGAGAAAGAGAAGACAGTAGAGGTAGTTTGTTCTGAGAGCATGGAGATGTTCAAGACGTACAACATTACGGTTTCTGTTCCTGAGGAATATACAAATCCTTATTCCGACTCAGAGGAGAGCTTGCCAAGAAAGGAACTTAACATCATCAAGGAGGATTTTGTACAGTATGCAACAGGTACTTACAATTCTGAATTCTTTGGAGATGAAGATGGCAATCCATATCAAGAGCCTGCAATACTGGAATATTCTGCGATAAAGAATATGTATAGATTTACCAATATTGTAGCGGGCGAGACTTTCGAGTTTACCGTTAATGAGGACAATTCTATAGAGTTCTCTGATGCGAAATATAATTCTGGCTATGCGTCTTCTTCTTATGGAACAGTATATATCTCACCATCTGAGAGTGATGAATACCCATCGTATTACGACCCAGAAACGAAGACTTTCTATTTCGGATGGGAGTATACGGTAAGTGCTGGTTCTTATGGCGACTACTATGAGTGGTTCACCGTAGAGGAGTAATCATACGTTAATACTCAATTCCTATATAATTTGTGGGGCGTTGACTTGTTTTGTGAGTCAATGCCCCTATTATATATAATAAGGTGTAACTAATAAACATGATTAAAGTAGTGGTGAGAGCAGTCGGATGAGCGATTCCCACAGCCTGTTGATAAATGGTCGCCTCTTTGAAATCATACGCATCGTAACGTATGTGCTCTTTCTAATGTCGTTCATGAATATCTGTTTAAAGCGCAATGCCGTACCTTTATCATATATAAAAGCATTGGCTTCAAAATTATTCTCAAAGCTTCTGAAGTCGATGTTGGTAGATCCGCAGGTACAAATACTATCGTCGCAGACGAGAAGTTTGGAGTGGTTGAACCCTCCTTTATAGAGATAAACCTTCACACCTGCCTGTATCGTCTCGAATACATACGACCTACTTGCCCACTCAACGAACTTTGCATCACCCTTACGTGGTATCATAATACGCACATCTACACCTGCAAGGGCAGCAATACGCATGGCTGACATCACTGCTTCCGTAGGCAAGAAGTATGGCGTCTCCATATATACGTAGTGGCGAGCCTCAAGCAGAATACGCACATAGCCCTGCATTATGTCGGGCCATTGGCTAACTGGACTGCTCGTAACTATCTGTACGACGATGTCATTCTTTATGTTTGTGTCTTGCTCAGGATAATATTTTCTGTCGGAGATAAGTGTTCCCGACACGAAATACCAGTCTACTAGGAATGCCCTTTGTATGGCATAAACAGCACCGCCCCTTATTCTGAGATGAGTGTCGCGCCATTTTTGTTTGCCATTACCCGTAATGTAACGCTTGGCTATGTTCATGCCGCCGATGAACCCAATCTTACCATCGATGACGCAAAGCTTACGGTGGTTGCGGTAGTTCACCTTACTTGTGAAGGCAGGAAACCTAACTGGCATGAACGCTTGCACCTGTATTCCAGCTTTCCGCATCCTATTAAAGAAGGAGTCTCTCACGTTCCAACATCCCACATCGTCATATATGAGCCTTACCTCCACACCGCTTCTTGCCTTGTCGATAAGGAGGTCAGACATCAAACGTCCGAGAGAATCGTTCTCTATAATATATGTATCAAGGTGTATACTCTCTCTTGCAGCACCAATATCTTGGATGAGAGCATTGAAAAAGGAATATCCGTCGGTGTAGATATCTATATTGTTGTCTTTGAACGGCAATGCCCAGTTTTGTGCTGCGAATAGCTTTACGAGGGTCTTATGCTCCTCCTTAATCTGCAAATCCTTCTGCACAGCAAATTCGAGCATAGTACTTTTTGTAAGTAAGTCGAGACTATGCTGACTGATAAGTTTCTCTTTGCGAGTGTTTTGTCCGAAAAAGAAATAGAGAATAATACCGATTACGGGCATGAACATAAGTACCATCACCCATGCCATAGTCTTGACGGGCTGTCTGTTGTCCATGAGTACCGTAATTATTGTGCCAATCACGACAACGGTATATATAAAGATAATAATCCAGTATATGTATATCATATTCTCATTACTTTTATATTCCGAAACAGACACATTACTTAAACGATAGTCTCGTCACCTAGTTTACGATAATCTCGTTGCCTAGTTCCTTTGCTATAGCGTTACGTATCTTCTGTGTTTCCTGGTAGTCTTTAATAAGAGACATCAGCCGTTCGCTATCGTTGGTGCATCTGGCAATCTCTTCTTTCAGCCGTCTCATCTTGTCTTTCATATAGTCCATGCGGAAGTCAAGTACAAGATGGATGATCTGCTCCCTTAGCACATCTTCTCCCGTGCGTAGCTTTGCCCCCTTGCGCAGTTGGAACTTGTCGAAAGACATATCTGTTGCCACCTTGCTTATCTCTATGTCGGGATGCTTCATAAAGTAGTCTTCGGCTTTAAAATCGGGGTCAGAACTGTGTTCCACTGCCTCTTGAAGAATCTTGTTATATAGGGGATTGGAGAAGGTCAGGTTGTCTGTGCCGAGGTCGTAACTTACATATTGCGCCACGTTAAGTGATGTCGTACTGCCGTCTTCAGTCTCTACATTGTCGTATATAACCTGCTCTCCATGCCTTACGATAGCCTGCGCCAGCATGTATTCCACCTGTTTTGCTTGCTGCAAAGGTTCAAGAGGTCTTAGCGGTTCTTGTGGGTTTTCAGCAGATTGCCTCTCTTGTTGCCTCTGTTGCTCCTTAGCCTGCGCATCCTGTCCGCTACGTATAAAGCGGTTCATCGTGGCAATTAGTGTGGCTTCGTTTATGCCGATGCGGTGTGCCGTGTCTTGCAGGTAGGTCGTGCGGACTATCTGGTCTTCAATCACGGATATACTTTTCACTATGCTACTTATGGCTTCAGACCGCTTGATAGGGTCGGTTACGCCGCGCAAAAGGAACTCCGTCTTAAACTCAATAACATCTTTCTGATGGTCAAGGATATACTGCTTGAAATCTTCGGCGGTGTGCTTCCTCGCAAAGCTGTCGGGGTCGTCGCCGTCGGGCAGCAGCAGAACCTTCACTTTCATTGCCTCTGCAAGGAGCATATCTATACCTCTCATGGCAGCGTGAATACCTGCAGCATCGCCGTCGTATAGCAACACGATGTTGTCAGTAAACCTGTGGAGGAGTCTTATCTGGTAGAAACTAAGGGCTGTACCCGAGTTTGCCACCACGTTTTCTATACCGCATTGATGCATGGAGATAACATCTGTATAGCCCTCCACCATATAAACGCAGTTTTCTTTAGCTATCGCTTTCTTGGCTTGGTATATGCCGTATAGCTCCCTTTCCTTATGATAGATGTCGGAATCTGGCGAGTTGATGTACTTCTGTTGCACGCCTTTTGTGCGGGAATCAAGCAATCTGCCACCAAAAGCCCTAACGTTGCCGTTAACGCCCAGCCATGGAAACATCACCCTACCTGTGTATTTATCAATAAGTTCTCCGTTGTCTCTCTTGAAGCAAAGTCCTGTAGAAACAAGATATTTCTCGTTGAAACCTTTCTCTATGGCAGCTTGCGCAAGTGCGTTTCGTGATTGTAGGGAGAAGCCAAGATGGAATTTCTCGATGATATCATCACGAAATCCACGACTTCTGAAGTATTGCATGCCGATGGCTCTGCCGTCTACATCGTTAAGCAGGATATTGTGGAAATAGTCCATCGCCCATTTGTTCACGATGAACATACTCTCTCTGTCGTTCTGTTCTTGCTTTTCTTCGTCGCTTAGTTCGTGTTCGTGTATCTCGATATGGTATTTGTTAGCCAGCCACCGCAGTGCTTCGGGATAGGTCATTTGCTCTTGTTCCATGATAAAACTCACGGGGTTTGCCGACTTTCCGCAAGAGAAACAGTGGCATATACCTCGGGCAGGAGATACATAAAAGGATGGAGTTTTCTCGTTGTGGAAGGGACATAGACCCTTGTAGTTCGCTCCCACTTTCTTAAGAGAAACGAACTCAGACACCACATCAACGATATTGGCGGCTTCCTTAATCTTTTCTATGGTGGCGTGGTCAATCACTATTTGCTGTCCTTTCTATTTGAGAAGATAGTAAAGTTTACACTTCCGTATTCCCTATGTTCCACATAATGGGGGCTTTCGGCGAAGTTATCCTTCTTGCCATGCTCGAATACGAAGATGCCATTGTCGCTAAGTATGCCAGCGTTAAATACGAGTTCTGGTATCTTATGCAGTTCTGGCAGGGCGTAAGGTGGGTCGGCAAAGATGAAATCAAACTGCTGCTTGCATCCTTTTATAAACCTGAACACGTCGCCCCTTATCGTTATGCAGTTGTCAACACCGAGTTTTGCAACACATTGCTTTATGAAAGCGTGGTGGTCGCGGTCGGCTTCTACGCTGATAACCTGCTTGCATCCGCGTGATATAAGCTCTAGCGAGATGCTGCCAGTGCCAGAGAAAAGGTCGAGAGCCACGGCATCTTCAAAGTCGATATATCCATTCATCACATTGAAGATGTTCTCCTTAGCGAAATCGGTGGTAGGGCGTGCTTTGAAAGAGCGTGGCACTTCGAAGCGTCTTCCTTTATATTTTCCTGTAATTATTCTCATCTTTTGTCTCCTTATCTAAGTAAAGTGGTGCTGATATCAAACGGCACGCCAGGTATTTGCGTCAGTGGGTGGCGGTTGAAATCGGCAGACTGCTTGATGCTATACACGTTGTTAACATACTGCTTGAGGTATTCTTTCAGTTTTTCCGAGTCGTTGATGTCGCCAAGTATATATATGTCGTCGGTCTTCACGTTCATAGCGAGTTGTTGCCATGCTGCCAGTATGAAGTAGACGGCATCCTCGGCATGAGTTGCAATGAACGTGTTGGAGAAGCGGAATCTGTTTTTTCTGAAGCTGCAAATTTCCATCTTGTTGTCGTGGAAGTAGCAGTAGAGCTTCTCGTTGTTACCCGAAAGACTCCTTCGCTGCAGGTGTTGCCAGATGGAAGCACACAGGGGATGAATCTTTATGTCGGAGAAATTGTCGGTAAGCACCATCTTCAAGTCTTTGTTAAGCGAATATACAGCCACGGCATTTACGGACGGCAGGATTGTAGCCAGTACGGCACAGTTGTCTTGTCCCGTTACGGAATAGTTGTAAAGTATATCCTTGTCTTGCTCGTTGTATTCATCCACAGGCATCATTATTACGGGAGAGTCGATAAGAACAAGCACTTTTTGCCACTTTCCGATATTCAGCTCTTCGTCTTTCAAGGCTTCTCTCAGGTTGGCAGCCATAGAGATACCATTCTTTATGGTATATGGTATGAAAGAATAGCTACCGTCTTGCTTCTTGAAAGCAAAAGCCAATGACGACTGTCCTACTCTTATTGTAAGGCGTTCTGCCCTCTGTCTTGCTATGTTATTCCCAGTTTCCTGCATTGTCGTTAGGTGTTGTGATGTCTCCGAATTTTAATCCAGGGTAGTCGCCCCTGTCGTTAGCATTTTCTGTAATATCTTTTATCTGTTTCTCGTCTAGTCCTTTCAGATAGACAGAATATTGTGTTCCACATTCCATAAGCGAGGTAGGCTCCTTGGATTTACCTATGTGTATAGTCGTTGTCAGTTCAAACCTTTGTCTGTCGGTATACGGCACGTACTGCAAGGAGTCGGCAAGGAGTTGACTATCTATGAGTTGCTTGAATGTTTCGGCATACGTGCCGTACCTCTTTTTGTATAATTCCTCGGCAGAGCGTATGGTGATGAGCCTCTCTTTCACCGCTTTTTCACGCTTGTTTCTTGCATCGTTGAAGTGAACAGGCGTATAGATGCTTACCCAACAGAGCATTAACAAAGCCAGAACAACGGCAGATAATATGTGGTTGAGCTTTATTCTTATCATATTCTCTATAGTCTCCTTTCAAGCATAAGATATAATGTGGCACACGTCGCCAATTACTGCAAATTTACGGTATTTTATTCATAATATCAAAAGATTTTGCTGAAATGATAATGGGGCAGTACTTAATTCTGAATTTAATGGCTATATTTGCAGAAAGTAATTATAGGAGATGGTAAACATTGAGAGTTGTTTTCACGTAGGTAACTATACCTTTTATTATAGTCGAAAGGGGGATAAATGACGTTAGAGGAGTTTTATTCGGTCATAGTAACCCATTTTGGCTTCACGCCAACAGTGGAGCAGGATAAGGCTATCCATACCTTTTGTAGGTTTATGTCGAGCAGAGCCGACCGCCCACTTATGGTGTTGTGCGGTTCGGCAGGTACGGGTAAGACTTCCCTCTCTGCGGCAATGGTGAAGGCACTTGCCTCCCTGAAGCAGCGTGTGGTATTGCTTGCTCCTACGGGGCGTGCGGCAAAGGTGTTGTCGCTTAACGCCAGGATGCCTGCTTTTACCATACATCGGCATATTTATAGGCAGAAAACCTTTACGGGAGATATGACTGGCTTTAACCTAAACTATAACAAACAGCACGATACACTCTTTGTTGTTGATGAGGCTTCAATGATTTCCAACGACTCTTTCCATGGCGCAGGACAGTTTGGGAGTGGCTGTCTGCTCGACGATCTTATAGAATATGTATATTCAGGAGATAACTGCCGACTGCTTTTTGTTGGCGATAGAGCACAGCTACCACCAGTGGGAGAGAACGAATCTCCTGCTCTTATGACCGACATAATGGCGGGTGCGTATGGCTTGGATATATATTCCGTAGACCTTAACGAGGTACTTCGTCAGGCTGCAAGTTCGGGGATACTATATAACGCCAATATTATTCGCAGCATGATAACCCATGACGAGGTAACGCAATTGCCAAAGATTCAGTTTAAAGGGTTTGCCGATATCGTGATGGTTCCTGGGGATGAACTGATAGAAAGTCTTGCTGGTAGCTATGCTCAGGTGGGGTATGACGAGACGATGGTGGTAACGCGCAGCAACAAAAGGGCTAACATATTTAATAATGGTATTAGGAATATGGTGCTTGGCAGGGAGGAGGAGCTGACGCCTGGCGATATGCTTATGATTGTTCGCAATAATTATTTTTGGGCAACACAGGGCGTTCAAGACTCTCAGAACTCCACTTCTCCACAATCTTCTTCCGCAGAAGCTGCTCCTTTCTCCTTTATTGCCAATGGCGATCGTGCCAAGGTGCGACGTGTACGCAACGTTCAGGAGCTTTATGGACTACGCTTTGCTGACCTGTCGCTCGAGTTCCCAGATTACGATAACTATGAACTTGATGCCACCGTAGTGCTTGATTCCTTGCAGTCGGAGTCGCCATCGCTCACTAAGGAACAGAGCGAAAAACTCTTTGAGGGTGTACTTGCCGACTATGCAGATATCCCTTTGAAGGCTGATCGCATGAAGTATGTGCGTACGGACAAGTATTATAACGCTCTGCAAGTAAAGTTCGCCTATGCCGTAACGTGCCACAAAGCGCAAGGCGGACAGTGGGCACACGTATATCTCGACCAAGGGTACATGACTGACGATATGCTTACGCCCGACTATATCCATTGGCTTTACACCGCCTTTACCAGAGCCACAGAAAAGCTTTTCCTTATCAATTGGCCTAAGACGCAAACGCTGGAAGATGCGGCAGAGTAGGGGTGAATAGTCGCTTAATAGTTCTTTTGACAAAAAAGTACCCACTTTTTATGTCATATAAGCCCACTTTTTCTGTAAAAAAGTATAGACTTACGCCTCAAAAAGATATACTTTGCAGAGCGTAAGTCTATGGCTAAAATCATGCTTAAAATATTGTTTATCAAATGTTTATATAGACAAACGCCTTTGTGTGTCTACTGACAGATGCTGACAGATATCTTTAAACAAAAGCTTCTGTCAACCCTGCTTATCCTTTTGATATATAATACCTTACCAAAAATTATGACAGAATGACAGATTTTTTAGAAAAAATTAATATAGATATTATTGTTCTTTTAGGCTTTCTTGGACAGTAATGATTGCGAAGGATACGCAAAAAAACATCCTTATTGTTATGTTTTTTCATTTTTATTTCTTTTGTTCGGAGAAAAAGTTATACCTTTACCGCGGAATAAATTGGTTTGGTGTAACTAGACGCCCTAAGCCAAGGTTCCCATGCCTCAACACACGCCGAGCCTTTTGCGGGTTAATAGCCTGCAACTAAGGAGGTTGGGTGGGCTAAAGAGGCACGACATATATAAGGCGTTTACTTGACGCTCTGTTTAAGACTCTCTGTAATCTAGCAAATTCCAGGAATTATGATCTTGAACTTAGCAACGGTAGATGTCCTCGGGTGTGATTATATCACTCCTGTGCGGTTCATTGCAAGCCGTCATTGTACCCTTTGGGTATGATGCGTGTATGCGTATGAACTTCATAGTGTGTATTTTCATATCGGCGTGGGCTCTGACGTTGTCTGTTCAATCATAATAGGCAATTGCTAGAGCCTCAGAGAGTGGAACGGACAACAGGTAAGTTCTCCACGCTAAACCCATACTAAGCATATAAGTCTTTGTAAATCAGTTTATCTGTGATTTACATTGTTATATTTATTCCCACGTTGGCACCACAGAATTTATAACATGACAAGTGCTTTCGGTTGTGTTTGTTTCCTTCGTAAATCCTTCATTTTTGTCCAAATGTCGCTAAAGACTTTTTAACACGAATTTCTATCCAATCTTTGCGTGCGTTTAATTGAAAGATGCCAGCGAAAAGAGAAAAGCCCAAAGGGAGCATTGGACAAAAGGTGTATCTTTGCCCAAATTGTGGCATAGTGTGGTTGGCTATGCCACATGAGTTTTTCTTTTGGCCAGCAATTTTTTGATACCATCACTACACTAAATTGATCGTATATATATGTACGGCTATTTTGTGTAGTGATATTCTTTAGGTATGTGAATGCTATATCGGAAATTACAAAATGGCGTTTGTATGACATTTTTGCGTAAACAGATGTTAAAAGTAAGGCTTTTTTAAAAAGGAAATAAGGAAATCTGTCTTTAATTTCGGATGATTTTACTATTTTCGCA
>CAVKAH010000055.1:0-13404 GCA_963654095.1 Oscillospiraceae bacterium | reverse complement strand
CATTAATCTCCAACCTATGAGAAACCGTCTGCCATTCATGTCGTTCCTCCTTGCAACTATGGTTCAGGCTATAGAAATAATTAATAATATGTGGAACTTTCTCCATTTCTATATCACACTGCCATATCTTTCCATCTACTGTTGTCATGCCATAAGAAGCGGCATCCGATATGTTATTGCCATAGATGTTCAGTTGCAAGTCCTGTCCGAACTCAGTTTCGTATCTCAAGAAGAAATGTATTTTCATAGTTGTATATGTTTTAGAGTACTCTCTACATTGGTTACGTAGTTTTTTTCTGGGTACAAAGATATAGTAAACTTTTTATCTTGTCGCACACTTTCCATACATTTTTGCTATAAAAATCCACACACATTAAATATCTATCAAGAGCATTTTGATGAGCTATTAATACCGAATTGGTGCTTAAATTTAAAAATTAATATCATTTTGTCGTTGTAATATCAAACTTATGTTTATATTTGCACAATACTTAGCTATACTCGGCTAGCAGAGAGTAATCTCTCTTTGCACTCGTTGATAAAGTATTTGCATACCAGAGAATTTATACTATACATTATTTAATAACCTGTATTAGCTTATGAGTAACAAACTAAATTTCATTATCACAGGAGCTACTGCGGCAATGCTTTTATTGCCAGTGAAGACAGATGCCCAGAAACTGGAATTGGGACTGTGTAGCACTATTCCTTCGTCAGTATTACAGAAGCCCACGAAGACAACTCCTGCTGCATTGCGCAAACAAGAACAGAAGTTGGAAGACCGCTATCCATTGCTTTTCAAAGGTACGGTGCTTAGAAACAGCTCCAACTCAGGACTTAAGGAATTGCGTTCTGGTCGTACCCTTTCCCCATTGTCTCTTGAACCGAGAGTGCCATTGAGAACAGCAAAGACTGTGTCGGGCAGAGAGCTGTGGGGAAGCGTAGTGGATGATGCCACGTGGGCAGAAAGTGGTAAAGCCTATGGTTTTTACAAATTCAATGCCGTGAGCAACATCACTGTTGAGGCACTGGGACTAAACAATTATATCCGTCCTAACGGCGGCGGTGCTATTGTAGGCGATAAGTTGTACACCGTAAACTATACCGCTTATCCAGGAATGATATTCGCTTCGCTATATGTGTTCAATACACAGACGTGGGAGAGGGAAGGAGACATTATAGATCTGGACGATTATTCTCTTATTGCTTGCGAGACGGCAACAGCCGACGACGGTACTGTATACGGAGAGTTCTTCAATTCTGATGCCAGCGCAATGGAACTTGGCATCGTAGACTACCCGAACAAGAAACGTACTACTATCGGAACACTACGCCATCAGTATGTTGCCCTCGGTATAACAAAAGACAATACGTTGTATGGTGTAGCCGAAGACGGCAACCTCTACAAGATAAATACATTGACGGCAGAAGAAACTCAGATAGGAGCCACTGGCGTAAACCTTATGAACAGTGAGCAGAAATACTACTATCAGAGTGGTGAGATAGACCAGAAGACGGGCATCTTCTATTGGGCATGTGTTGATGGAGCTGGTTCTTCAAAACTTTATACAGTAGACCTCACAACAGGTGCAGCAGAAGAAGTAGGAGAGTTTACCAATAACAATATGATAATGCTCCTCACCATTCCAGAGGCTCTTGCCGATGGCGCACCAACGGCAGCGACAGACTTGGCTACGAATTTCACTAACGGTAACCTGAATGGTACTATTTCATTCAAACTACCTACAACAAATATTAAGGGCGATGAGCTTACAGGTGATGTGTCATACTCCATTACCGAGGGTGATGATGTGCTTGTCAGCGGTAGCGGTACACCTGGTGCTGACGTAACGGAAAGCCTATCTTTCGATACAGACGGACTAAAGAATATTAAAGTAGCCACATCTAACTCTGAGGGTAAAGGAGAGATTGCAAAGACTACGATGTATGTAGGTTACGACACTCCTAAGGCGGCAGAAAACTTAAATCTCGCTATCAACGAAGAGACAGGTGATGTAAGTCTTTCATGGGATGCTGTTACGGAAGGTGTCAATGGTGGATATGTAGGCGATGTGAAATATGATGTTGTCAGATATCCAGACAAGACTGTTGTTGCCAAAGGTATTACGGAAACGAGCTTCAGCGACAAGATTACGAGCAATGACTTTATGGCTTATGCCTATGGTGTGAAGGCTTACAACGACAAGAAGACAGGTGATGAGGCTCGCTCCGACTATAAGGTGTATGGTGAAGCTATGAACCTTCCGTATTCAGAAAGTTTCGACAGTGAGGATGATATGGCTTACTTCACTATCATCGACAATAACAACGACGACTCAAAGTGGTTCTATAATTATTCCGACGGCAACGGCGAAGCAAGATATAAATATAGCACGAGTAATGCTGGCGACGACTGGCTCATCACTCCTCCGCTTAAAGTAGAGAAGAATAAGGTATATACGGTGAAATTCAAAGCAAAGTCGTACAGATCTTCTTATGTGGAGAAGCTTGAGGTGAAATATGGTTCTAGCAATACAGTAGAAGGTATGACGACAGAGTTGCTGCCTGCAACGGAATTGTCAGGAACATATACAGAATATACCAAGGAGATTACTGCTACAGAAGATGGTAAGCTCTATATTGGTTTCCATGCAGTAAGTGAGCCAGACAGATATTATCTACAACTTGACGATATAAGCGTTAGCGTTGGTATGGCGGCTTCTGCTCCTGCAGCAGCAGACAACTTTACAGTCGTTCCTGCCGAGAAAGGCGCAATGAGTGCTACAATCAGTTTTACAGCACCTACGAAAGCTATCAACGGTACTGAACTTTCAGGCAAGCTGAGCTACAATATAAAGCGTGGAGATGTTGTCGTCAAGGAACTGACAGACGTAGCTCCAGGCTCTAAGCAGACATTCGTTGATACAACTCCAGAAAATGGTTTCAACTCCTATAGTATAACTTGTGCCAATGCAGATGGTGATGGACGCACAACGGAACCTGTGGATGTTTATGTAGGTATCGATACTCCAAGTTCTCCTGTTCTTACTATTGCCGATAACACATCTTCTATAAAGGTTACATGGACAGATAAGGAAGAAGGTGAAAACGGTGGATATGTTGACACGCAGAAGACATCTCATAAGTTCTATTCTCTTGAGGATAGTCCTTATGGAGAAATACCTTCGCTTGAAGCAAGAATACCTGTAGGCACAAACTCCTATGACTATTCTTTCGTTACCAACGAGGGTGAACAGAGTCTTGTGCGGTTCGGCGTTACTGCAGTTAATGATTTAGGAGAGGGTTCCCTCGGATATACTCCATATTTGGTTGTAGGTAAGCCATACGACACTCCGTTCTTTGAGAGCTTCAAGGGTGCAGAACAGACTTACGATATGTGGTGGACATTGAAGAAAAACTTCACCATAGGTCTCACTTTAGAGTCTTCTGACGACGATGGAGGTAGCTTCGCAATGCGTAGTGATGCTAACGATGGAACAGGTATAATCGGTTCTGGCAAGATTTGTCTTGCAGGCACTTCTAACCCGATGCTTATCTTTAGCCATAGGGCGGATAGTGGTTCTGATGCAAAACTTGTAGTTTCCGTACAGAAACCAGATGGAAGTATAGAAGACTTGAAGGCAATAGATGCATCTGCAGATAATAGTGATTGGGTTCGTGAGTCTATATCTTTGAAGCCAGAACTCGTATCTTTACCGTATGTTATCTTTAGATTTACTGGCACGGCAAATGTAGGAGAGAGGATATATCTGGATGAGTTCTATGTTCGCGACATACATAATAGCGACCTTACTCTGAAGGATTTCACTGCTCCAACACGAATTAAGAAGGGCGAAACAGCAAAGGTTGAGGTTACCGTAAGCAACTTTGGTAGCACTCCAGCAAAGGATTATACCGTGAAACTCTATGCTGGCGACAAACTCGTTGATAGCAAGGAGGAGAAGACAGAGCTTGCTCCATTTGCATCAAAGACGTATGCTCTGAACTATGCTTCAAGCGTTATGGAGCAGAACGATGCCGTTGAGCTGAAGGCAGAGGTAGTTTACGATGCAGACATGAACCTTGATGACAATACAAAGACAGCATCTGTAGCATTTGATATCTCTAGCAAGCCACGTCCAACCAATGTTGATACGACGGAGAATGGTGATGGAAGCGTAAAGGTTTCTTGGACTGCAGTCTCTCCAACAGTAACGGAAGTGGAAGACGGATTCGAGAACTATGACTCATGGACTATGGATAAGTTTGGCGATTGGACGGGACTTATTGGTTCTTCAACACCTGCCGATGCAGAGACAGGTAGTCTGTTCCCAAGCTTTGAGTATCCAAATCAGGGAGAACGATTTGCATTCATACTTGTTGATCCGCTAACAGATTGGATTTCTCAGGAGATACTTGACAGCGAGCCGGCTCTAAAGCCTCATGGCGGCAATAAATATCTTGCTTCATTCTATAAGTATAGTAGCGACCCAGACATCATGGACTATTACGATGCAGACAACTGGCTCATCAGTCCTATGCTTAGCGGAAGAAAGCAGACAGTATCCTTCTGGGCTTCCAACAGCATGACTGATGGATACGCTTTGCCAGAGACATTCGATGTGCTTTACTCTACAGAAGGAACGGATATCGATAAGTTTGTGAAGATTGGTGATAGTCGTACTCTAAGCAGTGGTGAGTGGGAAGAGATAAAAGTGGAGATACCAGAAGGTGCAACACGCTTTGCCATCCATCAGACTACTAGTCAAGAAACAAACTTCTTGTTCAAGATAGATGATATCAAGTATGAGTCTGGCTCAGGAAATGTTATCGGTTACAATGTTTATCGCGATGGCACATTGCTAAAGACTATTGACTCAGAGAAGCTTGAGTTTATAGACAACACTACAGAAAAGGGTAAGACGTATGTATACGCAGTAACGGCATTGTTTGCTGATGGTGAGTCTGAGGCTACTTTAGCAACGGCAATAACTGCAAATATAGAGTCAATAGAGAACGTTATCAAGGCTTCTTCTTATGATGTCTATACCTTCGATGGTAAGCTCGTCGGTACAGGACTTTCAACACTGAAGAATTTGAAAGCAGGTTCTTATATTATCAACGACCAGAAGGTTATCATCAGATAATACTTTGAATGTTATCAGATATGTCTCTGACGTATTGTTAATATGTCTTGGACATATTGATAACCCAACTAATAACAATTGCCACATCCGTCAATGCCGATGGATGTGGCTTTTTCTAGTACTTATTTCTTTGTCTATAAAAGAACAATCCGCAATGTAAGACATGCTGACATTGCGGATTGTAATTATGTTCTTTAGTTTATAGTTATCTCTTGCGAGCTTTCGTGATTAACTAACCTTCTCAAGTTTCTTCATTACAGAGAAGATAAATAGGAATGAAAGCAGACAGAGTGCTACAAGTACGCCCCAAACACCTGCCAATGGGATGTGCTTCCATAGGAGTCCAGGAATCATTACGAGGAAGTTACCGATAGCTGTAGCACCGAACCAGCAACCCATCATTACACCTTTGTATTTAGGAGGTGCAACCTTTGATACGAAGCTGATACCCATAGGAGAGAGCAAAAGCTCTGCAAAGGTGAGCACGAGGTATGTAGATACTAGCCAGTTTGGAGAAACACGACCGCCACCATCGTATGTTAAACCGAGTGATGAACATACCATTATGATGTAGCCAATGCCTGCTACAAGCATACCAAGTCCTATCTTACGAGGAGCAGAAGGTTCTTTCTTTTTCTTAGCCAACCATGCGAATACCGCCATTGAAACTGGTGTTAAACCAACTACGAAGCAAGGGTTGAACTGCTGGAAGAGAGGAGCTTGAAGGTCGATAGTTGTATCTGCTGTAGTCTTGTACTTATAGCCGAGGAATACGAGAGCTACGATAAATACAATGCCTGCAAAAACCTTTCCTTTAGTCTTTTTTGCATCTGCAAGGGCGAAAAGTGCATATACGATGATTATCACAGCCAGAAGATTGGTAACGTCGAATAGCATTCCAGTGATGCCAGTAGCCTGAGTATCTGTGAAATCGCGTGCAAACAAAGTAAGTGTAGCACCATTCTGATGGAATGCCATCCAGAAGAATATTACTACAACGAATACGAGGAATAGAGCTACAAGACGGTCTTTAGTCTCCTTAGGAGATAAGGTTTCTACCTGTGCAGTATTACTTGCTGTGTTGTTAGTCTTATTCTCGCAAACGCTTGCGAATGTACTTTTGAATGTGTAGTAGATAAGGATAGACACGATGAGCGATACACAAGCCACACCAAAGGCGAAATGATAAGAGTCAGCTTCGCTTATGTTTAGAGATGTCTGTGCGTAGTCCATAATCTTCACAGCTGCGGTAGGAGCAAAGAGCGCACCAATGTTGATTGCCATGTAGAATATAGAGAAGGCAGAGTCGCGCTTGTCTTGCATCTCTGGAGAGTCGTAGAGATTACCTACCATTACCTGGAGATTGCCCTTAAAAAGACTCGTTCCTACGCTGATGAGCACCAATGCAGCTCCCATGAGACCTATGGCTGGCGCATCTTTACCTGCAGGGATAGCGAGGCAGAGGTAACCAATGAACATGATGAAGATGCCCAGTGTTACGCATTTGTTAAAACCAATCTTGTCTGCTATAGCACCTCCTACGATAGGCAAGAAGTAAACGAGCATCAAGAAACTTGAGTAGATTGTTGTTGCCAGTCCCTCACTCCAGTGGAAATTAGCCTGGAGAAAGAGCAGGAACACTGCGAGCATTGTGTAATAACCAAAGCGCTCGCCTGTGTTGGCAAGAGCCAACGCATAAAGACCTTTAGGTTGTCCTTCAAACATAAGCGATTTTTTTAGTGATTAATATTGTTATTTATTCTTGTTTCTTAATGTGTAATGTCGAAAAGGTATGTCAGTTTCAACACGATATTGCCGTGGTTAGACTTTCCGAAATAGTCTTTCTTCGAGTCTCCGTATATATTCCCCAAACCATAATAGTATCTTCCCTCAATCTGGAAGTGCCCAATCTTTTTGTGCGAATATTCCATTCCCAATCCAGCAGCTATACCATAGTCGAATTTATTCTCCACAGGCATCGTCTCCTGGGCTATTGTACTGTTGGAGCGGTCGTCGACATTCGGACTCGTAAGGTCGTAATTGGCTTTTGTATCTTCGCTTAGATATATTCCCAACTGCGGTCCTGCCTGAAAGAAAAACTGAAAGCCTTGTCTTTCACGTCCCCATGCTAGATGTGCAAAAATGGGTATTTGAATGTAGTTTATCGTACGACTGTATTCTTCAGCCACGCCAGTCTGTGGGTTTATCACTGGCTCATCGTTCAGGTTAAGTATATCTTCTTTCCATCCTGTCTTGGCATAATTCACCTCGGCTTGTACGGAACAGATGGTGTTGAAATACTTCTCACATACATATCTGAACGACACTCCGCCCGTTATACCTCCGTGCATCTTTTGGTTAACCTTAGGTGTGAACCCTATGTTGCTCAGCATATAGCCACCGTTTACACCAATGCTAAGGTCATTGCGATGTTGTCCTATCTGTGCCTTAGTAGTAAGCGTAATGATAGTCAGCAGTAGTGTTGCTGCATATTTAATCGTTATTTTCATCCTTTAGTCAGAATTGTATTAGGGAGATAGACTTGTTTGTGTTGTAGTGTACAAATAACAAATTGTTGTTCTGCATACCACTTGCCTGACCGTTAGCTTTCTTAAATTGCAGTTGAGCCTGTATTGCATTGCTGCTTGATGTTGTGCCATTGAAAGCTTTACCTTGCTTGCTGATACCACTGATGAAGAACATGGCGTGGTCGTAGCCCGTTATTGCGAAGCGTGGCATATAGTCCATCATGCTCTGATCGAACTTCTTTATGTATTCGTTATTGAAATCTTTAGTGGCAGAAGCCATAGGGTTGTAATAGAAATGTGATGGTACGTAAGTGTTATACTTGCAGAATTTGTCCATGTTATACTTAGCATACATCAGCCATTCTGTATATCCGAAGAGCGACACTTTTACGTTTGGCATTGATGCCGTATATTTGTCGAGCTTGGCAATTACGGCGTTCAGCTCAGGCGAGCGTGCAGTGTTCAGCACCACGATGTTAGGCTTGGATGTAGAAAAAGCCTTTGCAAAATATTCATCGCTATTAATAATGTTCGTTATACTGCATGTCATGCCCTTCTCGGCAAGTGCTTTTCTTAGAGAGAAGGTGAACACTCCCTTGTCGCTCTGCTTATCGTTGCAGTCGACTACCACTACGTGGCTATCCTTAAAGCGTGCAGTAAACTGTTTTACAACATTACCATAGAACAGTTCCTGACTCTGATAAACTTGGAATATATTAGGGTTTTTCGCAATGTCGTTGCCCGTTATAGAAAACGGTATAACAAGCTTTATGTTATGCTGTCTTGCAAATTCAGATAGCACAGACACTTGTTTAGAATAGAGCGGACCAAAGATTACATCACAGTTCTTTGCCCCTTCCGCCGTAAGAGTCTTGTTGATATCGGCATCAATAGCCACGTTCCATGCTCTGATGTCAACGTTTATGCCTTCCTTTTTCAGCTTCTCGCAAGCCATCAGTATACCGCGGTAGTATTCCACCATACGTCTTCCGTCGCCATCCACATTATGCAGCGGCAACATAACGCCTACTTTCACGGCATTGCCTTTCGGGGCTACAACCTTCGTTGGCTGCACATTTCCGTTCTCCGTCTTACCTTTTACGGCAGGTTTAGTACCCTTTGAATATGGAATAAATATGTAGCCTCCCTTTTTCAATTCGTACCCTACGGCATTCATATCAGGGTTCGCCTTTATCAGTTCCTCTATCGTTATGTCATACTTTTTAGCGATACCGAAGATTGTTTCCCCCTTCTTTACCTTATGCATCTCACGATAGTTGTTGTCCTGTGCGTATGAAAAAGAAGCCACGCACAGCATTGCTATAAGTAATGTGTATTTTAGAAAGCGTACCATATTATTGTTATTAACTTCTTGCAAAGTTAATGCAAAAAGTTTATATAAAGTAAAAAATGCAATAAATTCGTTATGTTTAGCATATTTATGCCTACTTTTATGAAAATAGAATTTACTACTTGATGTATGTAATCTCTTTCGTTTTTTCTCCTAATAGTATGCTAATTCAGGATTTTTATCTACTTTTGCATATCATAGGCGGGTTCTAAATCCGTCAAAAATAGAATTTAATAATGCGTGGAATATTTAGAACACGCCATAATCATATACTTAGAATGGCGATATACAGAAAATTATTAATGTTGTCGATGCTCTTAGCAACGACGTTAGTACAGGCAGAAGTCAACGACGAAGTGCCTACGATAAGTCCCACTGCCACATACACGGATATTAATGGTGAAGAAACCGAGACAAACGAGATGTCTGGGCAGGCACCACTCGTGGGTAGGTTTAAGGCAAACCCAAGCAATGTGGGCGATTATAATGCTACATACGAATGGAGATTTACGAAAGAAGGAGAGACCTCGCCCTATCTTACACGTTATGAGGAGGAAACAGAGTATACTTTCAATAAGGCTGGCAGCCACAGCATAGTAGTTTATGCCACCTTTACGAAGGGAGATGACGTGATACAGTATGGACAGGAATATTGGGATGAGGTAGGGGCAATGCGTGTTACGATAAGCGAAAGCAAACTCGAAATGCCTAATGCTTTCTCGCCAAATGGTGATGGTATAAACGATATCTATAAAGCTAAGGATGGTTATCAGTCGCTTATCGAATTTCATGCTTATATCTTCAACCGCTGGGGACAGAAGTTGTTTGAATGGACAAACCCTGCTGACGGATGGGATGGTAAATATAAAGGCAAGGATGTGGCACAGGGAGTGTATTTTGTGCTAGTAGAAGCGAAGGGCGCAGATGGTAAAACGTACAAGATAAAGCGCGATGTGAACTTACTAAGGGGCTTTACAGAGTCGACAAACAACGGAGGTTCAACAGAATGAAAAGAGAAGACGACAAGATAAATGTATGGGGTGCAAGAGTGCATAACCTAAAGAATATTGATGTCGAGATACCCAGAAACAGTCTCACAGTTATTACTGGACTCAGCGGATCTGGTAAGTCGTCGCTTGCTTTCGATACGATATTTGCCGAAGGACAACGCCGTTATATAGAGACATTCTCAGCCTATGCACGTAATTTTCTTGGTGGATTGGAACGCCCAGATGTAGACAAGATAACAGGATTAAGCCCCGTTATCAGCATAGAGCAGAAGACTACCAACAAGAATCCCCGTTCTACGGTGGGCACAACAACCGAGATATATGATTTCTTGCGACTGCTTTATGCTAGAGCAGGAACGGCATACAGCTACGTAACGGGTGAGAAAATGGTGAGATATACCGAGGAGGAAGTGATAAACATGATACTCACCCGCTATTCAGGAAAGAGGATTTTCATATTGGCACCACTCGTTAGGAACAGAAAAGGCCACTATCGGGAACTCTTCGAGAGTATGCGCAAGAAAGGTTATCTGTATGTTCGTGCCGACGAGGAGATATTGGAGATAACAAGCGGTATGAAACTTGACCGCTATAAAAACCATAACATCGAGGTGGTCGTCGATAAGTTGCAGGTAAGAGATAAGGACGATGAGAGGCTTCGCAAGAGTGTTGAAACGGCAATGAAGCAGGGAGAAGGATTGCTTATGATAATGGATAAAGACACGGGCGATACGAAATATTATAGTAAACGCCTAATGTGTCCCACATCTGGAATAGCGTATGGCGACCCCGCACCCAATAAGTTTTCGTTCAATTCTCCTGAGGGAGCATGCCCTAGGTGTAAAGGTTTGGGAGTGGTAAGTCTGGTTGACCAAAGCAAGATAATACCTGATGCTAGCTTGTCAATACACGATGGCGGTATCGTTCCATTAGGCAAATACAAAAACCAAATGATATTTTGGCAGGTGGGAGCCTTGCTTGAGGAGAACGAATTGTCATTGAAAACACCTATAAAAGATATACCTGAAGATGTGCTAAACGATATCTTGTATGGTAGAATAGAAAAGGTAAAGATAAGGAAAGAGGTAGTACATACCTCAACTGACTACTTCGTGGAGTATGACGGACTAGTGAAATACATACAGCAGTCTATAGAAGACCAAGAAAACAAGGAGGCACAGAAATGGGCAGAGCAGTTCTTTACGGAGTGTACATGCCCAGAATGTCATGGAGAAAGGCTCAATAAGGAATCGTTGTCATACAAGATATGGGATAAAAACATATCCCAAGTGGCAGACCTAGATATAAAAGACCTCGACCAATGGCTAACACAAGCCGAAGAACACCTTGACAATAAGCAAAAGAGAATAGCCGAAGAGATACTGAAAGAGATACGCTCAAGAATACATTTCATACTTGACGTAGGTCTTGACTACCTATCCCTGAACCGCCAATCTATATCTTTGTCGGGTGGAGAAAGCCAGCGTATAAGGCTTGCCACACAGATTGGCTCACAGCTAGTAAATGTCTTGTATATCCTTGATGAACCAAGTATCGGACTTCATCAGCGAGACAACGAGCGGCTAATAAAGTCTTTGAAAAACCTTCGAGATATGGGTAACACCGTTATAGTGGTGGAACACGACCGCGATATGATGCTCAGTGCAGACTATATAGTGGATATCGGACCAGGAGCAGGACGCAAGGGAGGAAGCGTAGTGTATCAAGGTACGCCGCAGAAGATGCTGAAACAGCATACCGTAACCAGTGAGTATCTGAGCGGAAAGAGAGAGATACAGTTGCCTGAACACCGCAGAAAAGGCAACGGAAATAGCCTTTGGATACATGGCGCAAAGGGCAATAACCTGAAAAATGTGGATGTTGAATTCCCGCTAGGCAAGCTTATCGTAGTAACGGGAGTAAGCGGAAGCGGTAAGTCAACACTGATAAACGAGACGCTACAGCCATTGTTGAGCAAGCATTTCTACCGTTCCTTGAAAGAGCCGATGCCATACGACAGTGTGGAAGGAATAGAACATCTCGACAAGGTGGTTAACGTTGACCAATCGCCGATAGGCAGAACACCACGTTCTAACCCAGCCACATACACGGGAGTGTTTAGTGATATCCGTTCGCTATTCGTAAATCTGCCAGAAGCAAAGATAAGGGGATATAAGCCTGGACGCTTCTCTTTCAACGTGAAAGGTGGGCGTTGCGAAGCATGTGGAGGTAACGGATACAAAACTATAGAGATGAATTTCCTGCCCGATGTAATGGTTCCGTGCGAGGTGTGTCATGGAAAACGCTACAATAGGGAGACACTTGAGGTGCGCTATAAGGGAAAGAGCATAGCCGATGTGTTAGACATGACGGTAAATCAGGCTGTGGAATTCTTTGAGAATGTGCCTGATATCCTCCGAAAAATAAAGACCATACAAGATGTCGGACTGGGATATATCAAACTGGGACAGCCGTCGACAACATTGAGCGGAGGTGAGTGTCAGCGAATGAAACTTGCCACTGAGCTGAGCAAACGAGATACTGGAAAGACGATGTTCATACTCGATGAACCCACTACGGGCTTACATTTCGAGGATATAAGGATATTGATGGATGTGCTGCAGAAGCTTGTGGATAAGGGTAACACGGTACTTATCATAGAGCATAACCTCGATGTTATAAAGCTAGCTGACCATATTATCGATATGGGGCCTGAAGGTGGACGAGGCGGAGGACAGGTGATGACGACAGGAACGCCTGAACAAGTGGCAGAGAGCAATAGGGGATTTACATCCCAGTTCATAAAGGAAGAATTAGAAAGAACAAAGAAAGCCAGACTATAGAGCCTGGCTTTTTTCATACTATATTACTCTTTAGGGTCGTTAAGAGTATACTTTAATAGTCTTAAAGACCCACTTTCTGTCTTGTAACCTTATACTTTAGTAAGCAAAGATAGGGTAGTCCTTCATAGTGTCGTTGACACGTTTGCGTACAGAAGCTATTACTTCTTCATTCTCAGGGTCGTTGAGAACCTCCTCAATGAGTTCTGCGATGAGAACCATCATATCCTCTTTTGCACCACGAGTGGTGATGGCTGGTGTGCCGAGACGTATTCCTGAAGTCTGGAAAGCACTACGTGTGTCGAACGGAACCATATTCTTGTTTACAGTAATGTCGGCAGCAACGAGAGCCTTTTCTGCCACTTTACCCGTGAGTTCAGGGTATTTAGTGCGAAGGTCAACCAGCATACTGTGATTGTCAGTACCACCGCTAACGATAGAGAAGCCACGCTTCATGAGCTCGTCGGCAAGTTTTGCAGCATTCTTCTTTACCTGCAAAGCCCACTCTTTAAACTCTGGTTGCAATGC
>CAVKAH010000054.1:0-13899 GCA_963654095.1 Oscillospiraceae bacterium | reverse complement strand
ACGGCAGTTTAGCAAACTGCTGGTTTCAGCCACTCACCCAAACTTCCTTCCGGTTGTTACTGTTATCACAGACATTTCGTTTAATGCGGTGCAAAGGTAGCGTTTTATTTTAAACTACCAAAACTTTTTGCAAATAATTTGACCGGGAATACCTATTTTTTATTTGCTCGTAGGTATTCCCGGTCTGTATTTTCTTGTTTCTTAATTGTTTTATCTTTATCTTTTGCTTGTTTTCTACTTATTTTTCCTCTTCCAAATGTTTATGATTTTGCGCTGTATAGCAAGCTGATTGACTGTCGTTACCACTATGAATAGTATTATGCCAAGTGTAACAGACATGAGCATAGAAGCTGCTTCTATCTGAGGGAAGAGTGTTTCGATGATGCCCATATAATAGTTTCGCACGAAGAATAATATTACCCATGTTATAATCAAAACTGCGATGTTCAGTGCTATCGTCAGTATTTGATATGGCATGGCAACCTTAGCTGGACTATATCCGATGAGTAACAAGTTTTCGAGCTTTGATGAGTTCTTCTGTACCAATAGGTATATGCTCAGCATGAGGATGTAGAAGCTCAATACACTGATTATCAGTCCTATCGCCATTACGAGTGATACTATCATCTTCAGGAAATATGTGGTTTTCTCTGCTTGTAGCTTGTCGCTTTCCACCTCAAATCCCTTCTTGTCGAGGTATTCGGTAATCTTCTCATCGGCAGGATTACCCACTTCAACGATAAGTCGGGTAGGGTCAGACTTCTGGTTTGGTGCATAATGGTCGTTGCTCCAGTCCATGAATTTTTGTGGAACGAGTATTGTGTTCAGGCGATTAGAGAAGCCTATCACCTTGCCTTTATACTCGTCGTGATGCTCATTGCCATGAATGAAAATCTTAAAGTCTATCATTCCCACCAGTCCATCGCTGATTTTAGGTAGGGAGTGGGTCTGTGCAAATCCGAAGTTGTACATGTTTATATATGTGCGTGGCAGTATTATCGGCACTTCTTTGCTGCCCTCGGTGTATGTCCAGTCTTGCAGCGGCACATCAACAAAGCCGTCTGGCACGCTTTCGAAGAATAGTTCGGAGTTAAGGATAGACTGTCCGTTTACGCCCATGCTGGCATCCACTTTGTACTCCGTTGATGTGAATTTCCCTGTTTTCTTAGTAAAGCTCTGACTATTGAAATCGTCTATCTCAGAGGTATTAAAGGTGTTAGAACTGTTTGATATAGCATTTGCTGCTCCTATTTTCTTGCTTACTATGAGGTAGTCGGACTTCATAAAACTGTCTTGCGACGTAAATACTGGCAAGACGTCGTTGTAGAACTGAAATCCAAGCAATACTATAAACATTCCGAAGAGGTTGGCAAAGAAAAAACCTATAAACTGTGGAATGCTGATATGTTGTCTTAATAGTTTCCAAACTAAATTCATAACTTGTATGTTTTGTCGTACTGTAAATCCATGTGTTTGCCGATACTTGTTACGATCACTCCCGCACCTTGTTCTTTTGCCTCGGTCATCATTATGTCTGCCATAATCTGTGAGTTGCGGTCATCGAGGTGGCTTATCGGTTCGTCGGCAAGTATAAAGTCGAAAGGCTGCGACAATGCTCTAATCATTGCCACGCGCTGCTGCTGACCAAATGACATCAGTCCTACTTTGCTCTGCAACTTATCTGCAATGCCCAATCTGTCGAACCATTCCTCTATCTGCTTTCGGGTTTTAAAGCCTGTGAGTTTGTTTTTTATCTCCACGTTCTCCCATGCTGTGAGTTCGGGAAATAGTCGTAATTCCTGAAAGAGATAAGCAAGATGGTTCTTGCGCATATCCACCCAATCCTTCACTTTATATTGTAGGGTAGGGGTGGAGTCGAACATTACGCTACCTGTGTAGTCGTGTCTGTAGCCCAAAATATAGCTACAGAATGTGCTCTTTCCCTTTCCGCTTTCTGCTTCCACGAGATATAGCTTGTCTTTTTCAAATGTTGCGTTGCTCATCCATATGTCGGAAACCAAGTCTTGCCTGCTTGCAAACACTTGTGGAACGACATTGTTGAATACAATCTTTTCCATTTCTGTCTTATATAATAAATCCTGTTTTTATATAATTATTTCTATTTTATATAGTAAGTCCTATTTTATATAGTAAATAACGTTGTTAATGTCTCCGAACAGAGGCTTAAGCATATCGGCAAAGGTGGTGAACTCCTTGTTGTCGTTGAGTAGCTGCTTTATGTTCATGGTCATGCAGAACCTTTGTCCCTCTATGCCTTTCCTTACTTCTATAGGTAAAGGCGTTTTTGATGCGTTCAACATGCTGAGGGCTGTAGCTTCGTCGGTGCTTCCATAGAACTCTTTAGTGTCTGAAACTCCGAACCAGAAGTTCATATCGCTACTCTTGAAGCAAAATCTGTTCTTTCCGCAATTCACTATTGTGCTACCTGAAGGACATGATTTCTTCCAGTAATCTATATCGCCAAGGAAATCTGTCTTTGCCAACTGTGCTGCCATTGACATGCTGATCTTATTTTCAGAATAAGACGTAATGCCGAATGCCAAGTCTCCGTCGGCACTTCTCAATATGTTGTCCATATCCACAGCGGTGTTTATTCCAGTAAGAAGAGAACCCAGAGCGGCATTACTTTTCATCATGTCTACAAAGTCGGTGCCTTTGATGTTCATGAATAAGGTGCATAGCGAGTTGCCTGGGATGTTGTTGATATATCTTCCGTTTATCTTTCTGAACTTATGTATGTTAGCTTTAAGAGCTTTATCGATGTCTTTGTTCATGGCAAACGACTCTCCCTCGATATTCAAACAACCGTTGTTTGCTGTTTTCATGCTTGCTGCGATGAATATCTGCGAAGCATCAGCATCCTTTGGCGCACCTATGGTGAAGGGGGCTGAAATCTTTTCGGGTAATGCTGTAGCTTGTGCCACCATAGCAACAGGGCTGTCTATGCTGTCGAGTTTATTATATAGCGGACTGCTTTTTATGCTGCTATCATCATCTTGTTTGAGATATTTGGCTATTGAGCGAATGGCGTCAGGCTGTTGTACGGGTAGTATCGGACCGATGATAACAAATGCTTTGCCGTTAAATCCTACCGCCCATGCTCCTTTTAGCAATGTGAAAGTCATGTCCCTTTTCTCTGTCAGCTTAGAGCAAATGTTGTCTTTCGCCAGCTTGTTGAGCCATTCTTTCAGATCGTCCTTGTCTTTAACCTTGGCACATAGTCCCAAGTTTCCGTCGGTTGTCTCAAAGAAAAACAGTTTGCTGGTAAGGTCAATGCCACATTCGTCAGCATTGTCAATCTTGAATAAAGACTTGAGAAGGTTATTGTCTTGCTTGCCCGTCTGCTCACTTACCGCCTTGCAGCTTACGGCAATGATGGCGTTGCTGTTTTCTGGAATGGCATTTATGTAGTCATCTCCTGAGCATGAAGAATAAATGCAGATACACAGGGCTACTGACAATATCTGTATGAAGAATCTTTTTACCTTTTTCATTATCCTTTTGTTATTTAAAACTCACGTTTAGCAATGTGGGTAGAATATTAGCAATGTGGGTAGAATATTCGTTATGATTAGCCAAATCGTTTTTATAAAAGACTAATGGGGCATAGATGCCCCACAAATTCGTTTGTTATTCTTTTCTACATATCAGTTGCGCTGTCATTGCGGCATACAAAGCTGCTGTCTCTGTGCGCAGTCGGCTCTTTCCAAGGGTTATGGGTGTATATCCTTTTGATATTGCCAATCTAACCTCGTCTATGGAGAAATCACCTTCCGGACCAATAAGTATTGTGATGTTTTGGGGTTGTTCTTTGCTTTCAGCAAGAGTGTTGAAAAGGTCAACGCTGTCTATCTCATTATAACAATGTGCAATAAATTTCAGTCCGTCTCGCTCTTGGCTTATGAAATCTTTAAATGCTGTTAGAGGCGTGAGCATAGGTTTCCATGGCTTGCGACTTTGCTTCATGGCGGACACGATAATCTTTTCAAGTCTGACGGTGCGCATCACTTTCCTTTCGGAGAATTTGCAGTTAAGGAAAGCTAGTTCGTCAACACCCACTTCGGTGGCTTTCTCTGCGAACCATTCCGTGCGGTCCATCATCTTGGTAGGTGCCATAGCTATACAGATGTTGCCGTTCCATGTTTTCTCTTGCGGCATCTTCTCCTTAATCTCATACATGCAATGTTTCGTTGCGGCGAGAGTTACTACGGCACGATAGAAGTTTCCTTCTCCGTCCATGAGGAACATTTCGTCATCGCTTTTCAGTCGCAACACTCTCAATGCGTGCATTGCCTCTTCCGTGGGCAGTTCTGTAGCGTTTGCCGCATCAGGCACATAAAAATATCTTGCCTCTTTCATAAACAACTATGTATTAATCAAATTTCTATGAGTTACAGATACACGTCTGTTTTTTCTATGTACAGATATCTCTGTATCTTCTATGTATTACAGATACGCATCTGTATCTTTCCCTCTCCCTTTCTTCTCTTGTTTTCTCCTTTCCAGTTCGGAGTGAATCTTGGAAGCCGTTTCGTAGTCTTCGTCATTGATTGCTCTTTCGAGTGTTTCTTCGAGTATAGAAGTCTTGACGACATTGATGGGAATGGATGCTTTGTCGTAGGTGTTAATGCTTGATATCGCCTGTCTTCTCATAAGCACAGGGTCGATGAATATAGGTAAACACATCACCAACGACATGAGTATAGCATCACTTGCCTTTATTTTGTATACTTCATCTATTTCGTCGCTGATTATGTATGTCTTGTATTGTTCGTCTTCAACTTCAGCTATTTTGACATAGTAATTATACATATATCCTTTTCTTCTCGGGATCATTCTTGACATCACTTCTGGCAGAGAGAGGCTTATATCGATGCTTTTTTTCAGCCTTTTGTTGATTTCTTGTGCCGTGTGCCATTCGCAAACGATAGATATCTGCTTGCCCGATAGGTCGGTAAGGATTATGAGCCCGATTTTCTCGTTACCCATAATCTCTGATACACCTTTGACGTAAAGTCTTATATCGTTTGTCATTTTTCCTCTTTATGTTTAAACATGAGAGCGAAGCTCACTCCCACGATGAGTGCAAAACCTGCAAAGATAAACCAGCATGTCTGCCAGTCGCCAACTAAGAATCCATCTTCTGTCCATGAGCAGTAGTGGTTCACCACTTCTCCTGCAAGCAGCGTACCTATAGTAGCTCCCAGTCCGTTTGTCATAAGCATGAACAATCCTTGTGCTGAGGCTTTGATATCTTCGTCGCATACTGCATTTACGAAGAGTCCTCCCGACACATTGAAAAAGTCGAATGCTACGCCATATACGAGGCATGAGAGGATGAACAGCGTTACGCCAGGGAATGTAGGGTCGCCAAGTCCGAAGAAGCCGAATCTCAATACCCATGCGAACATTGCTATGAGCATTACGTTCTTTATGCCGTATCTCTTCAGGAAGAATGGGATGAGCAATATGCAGAATGCTTCGGCTATCTGTGAGATAGAGATGAGCAGTGTGGCATTGTTGGCTGCGAAGGTGTCAGCAAGTGCGGCATCAGCCTTAAAGTGTGTGATAAACGGAGTGGCATATCCGTTTGTTACTTGTAGCGACATACCCAGCAATCCTGAGAAGATAAAGAACATAGCCATCTTTTTTGTCTTAAACAGCTTGAAGGCATCAAGACCAAAGAGTTCCATGAGTGATTGCTTGTTGTTTCTGTCTTTCTTCGCTACGAGTTTGCATTGTGGCAGCATGAAGCAGCTGTATATGAACAATGCTACGCCGAGCAGTCCTGATACGAGGAACTGCATGTATGTGTACTGGAATTTATTTGCGTTGTCGGCAAGCGTGAGGGTAAAGCTGCCGTTTTCTACCGTGGCACAGTTTACGAACCACATCGTAGCGATAAATCCTACCGTTCCCAACACGCGGATAGGAGGGAAGTCCTTTACCGTGTCTCTGCCTCTGTCTTGCAAGATTTTGAATGCTACGGTGTTCGACAATGCAAGTGTAGGCATATAGAACGCCACGCTTAATGTGTATATTAAGATGAAAGTAGTCTTGTCGGGTGTTGCCTGACTTGCGCCTATCATATATAGAGCAATCATTCCTGCTCCTGCAGCGAGGTGGCATAGTCCGAGCAGTCTTTGCGGCTGTATCCATTTGTCAGCCACGATACCCATCAGTGTGGGCATAAAGATAGAAACGATGCCCTGTATGGCATAAAACCATGATATTTCTGCTCCCATTCCTGCTTTGCCGAGATAGTTGCCCATAGAGGTGAGATATGCGCCCCATACAGCGAACTCCAGGAAATTCATTACAGATAAGCGTACTTTCAAATTCATTGTATTATAATTTATTAGTTAATCAGTTTTTTGCTTGATAAGATGCACTTTTTTATCTTATGCGTAAGATAATTCTTAGATAATTATTATATAATTCTTAGATAATGCAAAGATAATGCAAAAACGCTAATAGGCAAAAGAAAACGTTTGATTTTTTCTTCTTGATGGATTACAATTTGCGTGGTTTGTAAAAGAGAAGCCTCCATCCTGTTGGGGCAGGGTGGAGGCTTATGGGATGTTTCCTTAGAATTCGCTTGTGAAATGGAACTTGATGTGCTTAAAATCTTGCTGCGCCATTGACAGCACATAGCCAGAGTCGGCAAGGAAAACGTCTCTGTTGTCCTTATCCTTTGCCATATACTGGTATTTGCGCTTCTTGAAGTTTTCGAGTTCCTCTGGGTCGTCGCTTTCTATCCAGCATGCCTTGTAGAGGTGTACTGGCTCCCAGCGGCATTTGGCGTTGTATTCGTTTTCCAGTCGGTATTGGATTACCTCAAACTGCAGTTGTCCTACGGTTCCGATAATCTTTCTGCCGTTGAATTGGTTTACGAACATCTGTGCCACACCTTCGTCCATGAGCTGGTCGATACCTTTGTTGAGCTGCTTGCTCTTCATCGGGTCGTCGTTCTCTATGTATTTGAACATCTCTGGAGAGAATGATGGCAGACCCTTGAAATGGAGTTTCTCACCGTCGGTCAGCGTGTCGCCAATCTTGAAGATACCGTTGTCGGGTAGTCCGACGATATCTCCCGGGTATGCTTCGTCGATGGTGCTCTTGCGCTGTGCCATAAACTGTGTTGGCGATGAGAAGCGCAGTGTCTTGCCTTGCCTTACGTGCAGGTATGGCTTGTTGCGCTCAAACTTGCCACTACATACTTTGCAGAAGGCGATACACGAGCGGTGGTTAGGGTCGATGTTTGCTGTAATCTTGAAAATGAAGCCTGTGAACTTAGGCTCTTCTGGCTTTACAATGCGCTCTACTGCCTGTGTGGGGCGTGGACTTGGTGCTATCTTTACGAAGCAGTTGAGGAGTTCTTGTACACCGAAGTTGTTCAGAGCTGAACCGAAGAATACGGGTGCCACTGATGCAGCACGATAGTCTTCTACGTTAAACTCTGGGTATACGCCCTCTACAAGCTCGAGGTCTTCACGCAGTTTGGCTGCATCCTGCTCTCCGATGTGTGAGTCGAGGTCGCTGCTGTTTATGTCAACCTCCACTTTCTCCGTTACGCGCTGCTTGTCGGGAGTAAAGAGGTCGAGCTTATTCTCGTAGATGTTGTATACGCCCTTGAATTTAGCACCCTGATTGATAGGCCATGACAGGGGACGTACCTTGATTTCGAGTTCTTCCTCCAGCTCGTCGAGCAGGTCGAAGGGGTCTCGTCCCTCGCGGTCCATCTTATTGATGAAGATGATAACAGGAGTGTTGCGCATACGGCATACGCTCATGAGCTTTCTCGTCTGTGCCTCCACACCCTTTGCGCCGTCTACCACGATGATGGCAGAGTCTACGGCAGTAAGTGTGCGGTAGGTGTCTTCGGCAAAGTCTTGGTGTCCTGGGGTGTCAAGGATGTTCACCTTGTAGCCCTCGTAGTCGAACTCCATCACGGAGGTTGATACTGAGATACCACGCTGCTTCTCTATGTCCATCCAGTCGGATGTTGCCGTCTTGCGTATCTTGTTGCTCTTCACCGCTCCAGCCACCTGTATCTGTCCTCCAAAGAGGAGAAACTTTTCGGTAAGCGTTGTCTTACCGGCGTCAGGGTGTGATATGATGGCGAAGGTTCTTCTTCTTTCTATTTCGTTTGCCATTATTTATTATTTGTTCATGTTTTGCATGCAGGTTTCGAGACTATCCGTCCAGTATGGTATTGTTATGCCGAAGGTCTCTTTAATCTTTGTTTTGTCGAGCACGCTGTATGCCGGACGTGCCACGGGACTTGGAAATTCGTTGCTGTGGCAAGGCTGTATGTCGCATGAGTTGTTGCCTGCCAGGCGTGCTATCTTTATAGTGAAGTCGTACCAACTGCACACTCCCTCGTTCGAGAAGTGGTATATGCCAGAATGGTTCTCGTACAGTCTGTTCTCTACGATATGGTTGATGGCTTTTGCAAGGTCGAGAGCGTATGTTGGTGTGCCACACTGGTCGAACACTACCTTTAGCTGAGGCTTTGTGGCAGTGAGGTTGAGCATCGTCTTTACGAAGTTTTTTCCGAACTCCGAGTATAGCCATGCCGTGCGCAGGATGATGTGCTTCACTCCTGTTGCAATGATTTTCTCTTCGCCGTGCAGCTTTGTCAATCCGTAAACGCCTGTTGGTGTTCCCTTTTGGTCTTCCTTACACGGAGTGTTGTATGGGTCGCCTCCGAACACGTAGTCGGTGCTGACGTGTACGAGTAGTCCGTCCACCTCTTTCATAGCCTTGGCAAGGTTTTCGGGAGCTGTGGCGTTGAGTGTCTCCACTATGTCGCCTGCCGTCTCTGCAGCGTCCACATTAGTCCATGCAGCGCAGTTGATGATACACTTGATGTTGTTCTCCTCAACCATCTTTCTTATATCCTCCAGGGATGTTATGTCGAGGTGTGTGTATCCTTCGCAGACGTCGGTAAATATAAAGTTGTCTTTGCTCTCCTTTGCCACGAGTTGCATCTCGTTGCCGAGTTGTCCTCCTGCTCCTGTTACTAATATATTCATCTTTGCAGTAATATTTCTTTAGCTACGTGTACCAAACTTGTTAGTCTTCAAATTTCAGTTCGCCATTCTTGTCCTTCTGGTAATAGTCGGACAACATACCGATGAATGTTGTTATCTCCTTTATGGCGTGCTCCGTGTCGGGCGATACCGTCTTGTTCTGCAGTCGCAGCATCATCACGCCGTAGAGGGCATTGAAACAAGTTTCTATTTCGTCTTCCTCCTTGTTGGCACCGCGGTTTCTTAGTTCCACGATAAAGGGCAACACTTTATAGTATTCGCTGTTGTAGAACGGGAACTTTGTGCTTGCCAGCAGCTGGCTGCTCAGTTCCGAGAGCTGCTGTATCACTATTTTGTTTATTTGCAGGTGTCCGTGTTCACGGCATCCCTCTCCGTTCATCATCCTTACAAGGTTTCCGTACCAGTCGGTCATTTCCTCCTTCTGTTCTTCGGTATAGTCAAAGCGGTCTATGTATTCACGCCTTATCCTTGCCAGCGAGCATCCGTAGACCCTTATTATATCCTCCACTTGCCACATATAGAGCAAGTATTCGGCTATGCTTTTCTTTCTGAGTTCCTGAGATATGAACATATATTCTTGAAGTTTTAAGCTTGTTAAAACATAAAATCTTTCTTGCCTAATGCCCGATGGTTGGCAATGTGTATAGGTTGAACACCGTACCAATGAGCACAATGATAGACATTGTGATTACGATGCTGCCCACCACTTTATTGATGAGCTGTATGCCGTTGGTATTGAACACGGCACGTATCTTGTCGATAAGCCACGTCAGTCCGTACCACCAGAGCAGTGCTCCTGCGATGATGCCAATGTATCCCGCACTCATCTCCAGCGGATGGTCAGGGATGATGAATGCAAACTGTGCAAAGAGTCCCATCATGAGCATGATGATGAGTGGGTTAGAGAATGTAACGAGAAATGCCGTTACACCATTGTGCACCAGCGAACCCTTACTGCTCTTTTTGCTCACGTGTACCATCTTCATGGGGTTGCTCCTGAAGGAGTAGATACCGAAAACCATTAGGATGACGCTTGCGCTTATTTGCAGGATATATCTGTATTGGGGATTGCTGATGAAATCCATTACGAACGACATGCCGAGACCCGTAATCAGGGCGTATAAAAAGTCGCTGAGGCAGGCTCCTATGCCGGTAACGAAGCCGAACCACCTGCCCTTGTTCAGGGTGCGCTGCACACAGAGCACTCCCACCGGTCCCATAGGAGCCGACACGAGTATGCCTATCAGTACGCCCTTGCACAGCAAATCTAATATGTTAATATGAAATGGAAATGGCATAACGGATGCAAAGTTCCGCAATTTTTACGAAAGATACAAATTTTGTGTATGAAAGTTTGCAGCATAGCCTATATTTCCTTTATTCTTGACATAGATTATGACAATATGAAAGATGTGAAAAATGTTTGTCATAAAGTTTGTGCAACATCTTAAAACTATTATCTTTGCAAAGCAAGAAAAGTTTTCTTTTTGATAAATTATCGCAAATTGTTAAATCATATACACAAACAATATGGAAACACAAAATTCAGGCAGACCATACACCATAGGTCTTGATTTAGGAGGTACAAACGCTGTGTTCGGAATTGTAGACACAGAGGGAAAAATAGTGGAACATACGTCGATAAAAACTCAGCAGTATTCATCAGCAGACGCCTTTGTAGATGCCGCCGTTGAGGCTCTCCAGCCGATAATAGAAAAGGTGGGAGGCATAAACACGATTGAGGGAATGGGCATCGGAGCTCCTAACTCAAACTATTATGACGGCACGATAGCATATACCACCAATATCTCTTGGGCACACGACTGCGTGATACCTTTTGCCAAGATGTTCAGCGACCGCCTCGCTATACCCGTGGCGATAACCAACGATGCCAATGCTGCCGCTCTGGGCGAGATGGCATACGGCGTGGCAAAGGGGATGAAGAATTTTATAATGATAACTCTCGGCACGGGAGTGGGGGCTGGTATCGTGATAAACGGACAGATGGTATATGGCTCCGACGGACTTGCAGGTGAACTGGGGCACGTTATTATGAAGCGTGAGAACGGACGTCGCTGTGGATGCGGACGCTGTGGATGTCTCGAAGCCTACTGCTCAGCCACAGGAGTGGCACGCACGGCAAGAGAATATCTCGAGACTTCCGACGAACCATCGTTGCTCCGCGAATACAAGCCAGAGGATATAACTTCTCTTGAGGTGGCAAAGGCAGCACAGCAGGGCGATGCTCTCTCGCTGCGTGTGTATGAGTTTACGGGAAAGATGCTCGGTGAGGCGTGTGCCGATTTCACCACATTCTGCTCGCCAGAGGCTTTCGTCTTCTTCGGCGGACTTACAAAGGCTGGCGACTTGCTCATGAAGCCTCTCATAAAGAGCTACGAAGATAGCGTGATGAGTATATTCCGTGGTAAGGCGAAATTTCTCGTCAGCAGTCTCGATGGAGCAGGAGCCGCCGTGCTCGGTGCAAGTGCGATAGCACGAAATAATGATTAAATAATGGTGAAAATAAAAATCCATTTGAGGAGAATAGTTCCTTCAAATGGATTTTCTGTATGTATAAGATTTCTCAAGTATATCCTTTCCACCTGTAAAGATATACTTTGTAGATGGAAAGGACTATTTATTGACAGGAAAAGGTTATCCTTTAGCTTCTGCCATTTCCTTGATGTAAACGTCTCTCTTGGGGAAAGGCATCTCTATGTTGTTCTCGTTGAGCGTGTTGTAGATACATTCCGTAATCTGACTCTCCGTTGCTGCCTGCTTCGTTACGTCAACCCAACATACGAACTTGAAGTTTATGCTGTTGTCGCCAAACTCGGTGAAGAGGATGCTCATAGGTTTCTCCTTTTCGATAGCTGGTATGTTCTGTGCTTCTACGGCACTGATTAACACCTTGCGAAGCTGCTCCACGTTGGTGCCATAGCCTACTCCGAATTTAACTACCGAAAGCTCGAAACCGTGGTTACGAGTAAGGTTCTTGTAGTTCTTCGTGAAGAGTTGTGAGTTTTGGAATGCAATCACCGAACCGTCGGTTGCCTCAATCATTGTGCTCGTGTAGCTAATGCTGCTCACCTTTCCACGTGTGCCATCGCACTCTATCCAGTCGCCTATGTTTATGCGTCCTGCCATGAGCGATATGCCGTAGTAGATGTTCTCCAGAATGTCCTTCGATGCGAAACCTACACCTGTGGATAGACCGCCCGAAACTACAACCAGCCAAGTGTTGCTCACGTGCAGGATTGCAAGGCTTACGAGCAACCATATTCCCCATACGATCACCTGTATGACGTTCTTTCCCATCACGTTGCGGCTTGCTGCTGTGCGTGAGTCTTTCTTGTTGAGGTGTAGCTGCATGAATGCTATCGACGTGTTGCAGATGTATGCAAAGACGAACCACAATACGATGACCATCACGATAGAGGCTATGCTAACGCTGAAGTTGCTTACGTCGATAAATCTCGTTGTGAACAATCGCATGGTAAGCTCGTTCAGGTTGAATACGTCGGCTGCCCAATATACGGATATAAGCATGGAGATGATACCCATAATAGGTAATCCCACTTTCAGTATGAGGTTGTAGAGCCAAGTCTTGTTTATCGGCTTCTCCTCGATATGGCGTTTTGCTGCGTATTTAGCCATCCATTCGGCTATACAGTTGATTGTTAGGATACATGTGAGCTGCATTATCCACCAGATGAGTATCTGTACGCTGAGCAATGTGTATCCTATCCATGAGCAGATAAGGCTCGCTATGAAGATTGTGAGCGATATGCAAGAGAAGAACATATCGGAGCGAGGTATCTTTTCGTTATGGCGTCCTATCACGTTCCATTGCCACAGAGTGCAAAGTAGCAGTATTGGAGGGAATATGAGGTTTACCAAATCGTTAGGCACGAGTATGATACGGAATGTTATCACGATGAAGCCCACCACGATGAGCGGTGTGTATATGCGGAATGCACTCTTTATCTGTTTGCCGTTTACTCTGAGCAACAGCGAGATGAGGATTACGCCTAAGAGCCATGCGTATTCCACGAGCAGATTGCTCGCCATAGCGATGAAGTTCTGGTTCACGGTGTTGCGTATCACGCCTGTGATGATGGCAAACGTGATGGTGGTTGTTGCCATCATTATGCAGGGACGTTTCAGGAGGAACTGCTCCGTGCGAAATCTCATTGGCATGAGGTAGCGTATGGCAAGAAGATTGAGCAGTATGGATATTAATCCATAGAAGAAGATGCTGACAAAGAGACCGAAAATCATTCTTGAGTCCCATTGCGAGTGGAGCTTCTTCTTCGAATGATATTTGTCGTTCACGGTCTCTGCCGTCTTCGAAACTTGCGATCCGAAGTTTGAGATTATCTTGAAATAGCTATCGCCACCGTTCTTGAAGATGTTGCTCTGTATCTCGGTGTATCTCGTATTGGCGTAGTCGTTAAGGTATTTCAGGCGGTTCTCCGTAAGGTCGTAGTATTTTATGTAGTCCTGAAGCGTGGAACGGCTCTCCACAAGGTTGTTCCTGATGCTCACGGCAAGCGTAAGACACACGTTGCGGTCAATCTTAGCCTTAGGCGAGAGGTTGATGGTAATCATGTTTTGCAGGGAGTTTACCAGACTGTCGTAGCGTGCCACCTCGCCGTTTATCTGCGTGATGTATGAGCGGAACGGCATGGAACTCTGCTTGAAATTATGGAACTGGTCGGTTGCCTCGTGGCAGGCATACGCCAAGTCGAATACGTAGTCCTGCTTTTGCGAGTAGAGCATCAGTGCGTTTTGGTTGCTCTTTGTTAGTATAGCAAAGAGG
>CAVKAH010000053.1:0-13940 GCA_963654095.1 Oscillospiraceae bacterium | reverse complement strand
GATCCAGCCCTTTCTATAAGCTATTTCTTCAAGGCATGCCACCTTCAGTCCTTGACGTTTCTCTATAACCTCAATAAACGTACTTGCTTCTGAAAGGCTGTCATGTGTTCCTGTATCAAGCCATGCAAAACCTCGTTGTAACGTTTGGACCTTCAAATCGCCACGTTTTAGATACTCTTGATTAACGCTGGTGATTTCCAATTCCCCTCTTGCGCTCGGTTTGATATTCTTTGCTATTCCGACAACATCATTTGGATAGAAATAAAGTCCGACTACCGCATAATTACTCTTAGGATGTTCTGGCTTTTCCTCTATGCTTAAACATGTTCCGTTGTTATCAAACTCTGCTACTCCGTATCGTTCAGGGTCGTTTACATAATACCCGAACACCGTAGCTTTACGCTCCTTTTCTGCCGTTGCAACACTTTGATGCAACAAGCCTGTAAATCCAGAGCCATAGAATATATTATCTCCTAAGACAAGACATACGTCATCATTACCTATAAACTTTTCACCGATAATGAAAGCCTGCGCTAAGCCGTCAGGTGATGGTTGTTCTGCGTATTCAAAGTGTACGCCATAATCCGAACCATCGCCTAGCAAACGCTTAAAGCCTGGTAAATCATAAGGAGTAGATATAATTAATATGTCTTTAATCCCTGCTAACATAAGAACTGATACGGGATAATATATCATTGGCTTATCAAAAATCGGAATAAGTTGCTTACTTATTCCTTTCGTAATAGGATAAAGGCGAGTTCCAGAACCGCCTGCAAGTACTATACCCTTCATCTATTTTATTATTATACAATAATATTATTATTCGTTTAGTCTATGAATGATATCTTCAACAACCCTCATAGACATACACCAAACATAGTGGCTGCAAAGATAATAATAAAATTTACATTATTCAATTTTTATTTTGTTTTTTGACATAAAAGGCTTACTTTTGCATAACTCAATATTAAAAATGTATATAAAACCAAATATAATGGGAATATTTAACAAGCTCTTTGGGCATAAAGATAACAACGAAACTAAAATTGGCGGAATGGAAGACTACATGACCCTTATCCGCGTTTATTTTCAAGCTGCTATTGCTGAAAAAGTAGGTATAACAAACCTTGCTGCGTTGCCAGACTTACGACAGTTTAAAACCTCTCTTCACGTACCTACAGTGAATAACAAACTCGGTGTAGGAGAAAAGGCAAGATGTAAAAAGATGCTGAAAGACTTATACGGAACAGAGGATTTGTTCTTCAAAGAGATAGACCAAAGCATCAGAAAGAACTGCTCTAAGATTCAAGACGTACAAGTTTATCTAATACAATTCCAGAATTATACACAAAACCTCATGATGCTTACGAGCAATCTCATGAAGTTTAAATTGCGCTTACCGTCATTGTTTAAGAAAGCTATATATACAATGACAGAGAAGACAATTACCGATATCTTCAACAAAAACGATTACAACGATGCAAGTACAATGAAAACCGTAGTTGCTGTAAGGCAATATAACAAGCGTCTTGGTTTCAGTATAAAATGGACAACCGACTTTGTTTATCAAGTTGTAATGTTAGCTAAGAAAGAGAAAGCTCCTAAAAACGAAGATTAAACCATTATCTTCTTTTTAGGACATTATTATTTGGCAAATTAATAAAAATAGATTAAATTTGTCGCAAAATTATTTCTGATGACCGAAAACGACAAAATATTAACTCTGTTTACCACACGCATACGGCAGATGATTCTCCAATATAAGCAAACAAAAAAGGAGAATGAGGAGTTGTATGCAATGGTGGATTCTCGCGACAACGAGATAAAACAGCTTAAAGAAAAGCTCGAACAGGCTCAGAATGATTATAAGAGTTTAAAAACGGCACGTATGTTGGAAGTCAGCGATAACGATATTGAAGATTCAAAAAAGAAAATCGCTACTATGATACGTGACGTAAATAGATGTATCACACTGTTAAGTGGTAAATAATCAGAGTGATGGCAGGAGAAAAAGAAAAATTACATATAAGATTGCACATTTACGATACAGATATGCCTGTTGTTATTGACAGACAAGACGAATTTCTGTATCGCGAAGCTGCAAAAGATATCAACGAAGCCGTGAATGCCTATTCTGAAGTATTCAAAGGCAAAAAGAGCGATAAGGAAATCCTATATATGGCTCTTATTGATATTGCTTATAACTATGAGGTAGAAAAATCAAGAAACGACACTACCCCCGTAAATAATATTCTCTCTAAAATCACAACCGAGATTGAAGATGCACTTAAAGAGTAGTCATCATACGAAATTTATATAAAGGTGTGAAAACATTCTTATTGAGAGAATATTAACTTTAAATATAAAAACAAATGATAGTATCAGTAATCGCTATAGTTGCGCTAATTGTAGGTGGGCTATGCGGATATTTCGTTTTCCGCTATGTAATTAACGGGAAATACAAAACATTGATGGATACCGCACAAAAAGATGCGGAAGTACTTAAAGAAAAGAAGATGCTTGAGGTTAAGGAGAAGTTCCTAAACAAGAAAGCAGAACTTGAGAAGGAGATACAAAGCCGAAACCAACGTATCCAACAAAGTGAGAACAAGCTAAAACAACGTGAGATTAGCTTGAACCAGCGTCAAGAGGAAATGGGACGCCGTAAACAAGAAGTAGAGCAACAACAACAGCGCATAGACAACGAAAAGAAGCTGCTACAAATAAAGACTGAAGACCTCGAGAAGATGCAGCAAAAGGAGCGTGAGAAGCTTGAGGAGTTGTCAGGACTAAGTGCAGAAGAAGCTAAGACTAGACTTGTAGAGAGTATGAAGGATGAAGCTCGCACAGCAGCTGCAAGCTATATCAACGAAATCATGGATGAAGCTAAACTAAATGCTAATTCTCAAGCCAAGAAAATAGTTATTCAGACGATACAGCGTGTTGCCACAGAAACTGCAATAGAAAACTCTGTAAGCGTATTCCATATCGACAATGACGAAGTTAAAGGTAGAATTATCGGTAGAGAAGGACGAAACATCAGAGCTTTAGAGGCTGCAACAGGAGTTGAAATCGTTGTTGACGACACACCTGAAGCTATAGTCATTTCAGCTTTCGATCCTATACGTCGCGAAGTATGTCGCTTAGCTTTGCATCAGCTTGTTGCTGATGGCCGTATCCATCCAGCACGTATCGAAGAGGTGGTTGCAAAGGTTAAAAAACAACTTGATAACGAGATTATCGAAACAGGAAAGCGTACTGCCATAGATCTCGGAATACATGGTTTGCATCCAGAGCTGATAAGGATTGTAGGAAAGATGAAATATCGTTCTTCTTACGGACAGAATTTGCTACAACACGCAAGAGAGACTGCTAACCTATGCGCAGTAATGGCATCAGAACTTGGTCTTAACCCTAAAAAAGCGAAACGCGCAGGTTTGTTGCACGACATCGGAAAAGTGCCAGACGAAGAAAGCGAACTTCCACATGCACTTTACGGAGCAAAGATTGCTGAAAAATACAAAGAGAAGCCAGACATCTGCAATGCTATCGGTGCACACCATGATGAAATGGAAATGAACACATTGCTTGCTCCTATCGTACAGGTATGTGATGCTATATCTGGAGCACGCCCAGGAGCACGTCGAGAAATAGTAGAAGCTTATATCAAACGTCTAAACGACCTTGAGGCAATAGCAATGAGTTACCCTGGAGTAACTAAGACCTACGCTATCCAAGCAGGACGCGAACTTCGTGTTATCGTTGGTGCGGACAAGATGGACGATAAGGAGTCTGAGGCTCTATCTAACGATATCGCAACAAAGATCCAGAACGAAATGACTTATCCAGGACAAGTTAAAATTACCGTAATACGTGAAACTCGTTCTATTGCATACGCAAAATAATTCATTGCATACGTAAAGTTAGAAATAGCAAAAACAATATTAAATCCTTCATCATAGTCGTATTCTATAAAAGATGTAAGACTAATGATGAAGGATTTTTATATATTGTTATCCGTTATAACTTAAAATAGCATAAAAATCCTATCCGCAATGCCGATAAACAGGTATTGCGGATAATTTTTTTTCAAAAAATCTGTCATTCTGTCATTACATCACGATAAGTATTTATAAATCAAGGAGATGAATACCCTTGACAGAAGCTTTTGTTTAATAATATCTGTCATCATCTGTCAGTTGGCAAACACCAAGCATTTTCTATCTAAACAGCTAACGCACAATACTTTAAGCACAATCTTACCCATAAGTTTCCCTTCTGTTACCTATATCTTTTTGATGCGTTATCCTATACTATTTTACCTGAAAAGTGGGTCTTTTTATTTAAGGCGAGTTCTAAAAAATTTAAGGCGTGTTCTAAAAAAAACGATAAAATCCGTCTCTCCCCTTATGACAGATTAGTGACAGATAGATGACAGATATTGTAATCACTTAACAATATAACTCCCTTAAATACAAACACTTATATTATCCACTGACAGAATGATAGATAAAACAAAAAAAATTAATATTAGCTATCATTTCAGCAAAGTTTCATTGGCATTGAAATAAACATATAACTAAGTCGTAATAAATTGTTTACTGCCAATAATTTGCATTTAAGGTAAGAAAACATTAAATTTGCAGATATAAAAGCAAGAAAAACGTATATACAATGCCACTAAGAATACCTGATAAATTACCCGCAATAGATATTCTGGAGAAAGAGAACATCTTCGTAATGGACGACACACGGGCACATACACAGGACATCCGTCCGTTGAAAATTGTCATTTTAAACCTGATGCCCCTAAAAATAACTACAGAAACAGACCTCATAAGGCTATTGTCGAATACCCCTTTGCAGATTGACATTACCTTTATGAAACTGAAAAGCCATACTCCGAAGAACACTCCAATAGAACACATGATGATGTTCTACAAAGACTTTGACGTAATAAAAGAGCAGAAATTCGATGGAATGATAATAACCGGAGCACCTGTTGAGACATACGAATATGAGGAGGTAACGTATTGGGAAGAGATATCCAAAATCTTTGAATGGTCAAAAACTCACGTTACGAGTACTCTTCACATATGTTGGGCAGCACAAGCTGGATTATATTATCATTACAATATCCCTAAATACAGTCTGAAGAAAAAGATGTTTGGCATATTCAGGCAGCATTGCCTTGACCCATATCTACCCATATTCAGAGGTTTTGACGATATTTTCTATATGCCACATAGCAGACATACAGAAATAAAAAAAGAGGATATTCTAAAAAACAACCGACTAAGTCTTATCGCAGAATCAGAGGAAAGCGGGGTTAGTGTAGTAATGGCAAATGGAGGACGCCAATTCTTCATTACTGGACATCTAGAATATGCACCAAATACACTTGATCAAGAATACAAAAGAGACCTTGGCAAGAGGGATGATGTGGATATGCCCAAGAATTATTATAAAGACAACGACCCAGGAAATAGCCCTGTTGTAAGATGGAGAGCACACGCCAATCTGTTTTTCACCAATTGGATAAACTATTATGTTTACCAAGAAACTCCATTTGACATTAACTTGATAAAATAAAAGAATGAGATATCTGGAACTTCTTGCACCTGCTAAGAACCTCGAATGTGGTATGGCAGCCATCGATTGCGGTGCTGACGCTGTATATATCGGTGCCGATAAATTCGGTGCAAGACAATCTGCAGGCAATTCTATTGCCGACATTGCTGCCCTTACAGAATATGCCCACAAATTCAGAAGCAAGGTTTACGTTACGGTAAACACTATTATTTACGACAACGAACTTGACAATACCCAAAAGCTTATTGACGACTTGAGCGAGATTGGAGTTGACGCCATTCTTATTCAAGATATGGGATTATTGAAATTATCCCTACCAAACATTGCTCTACATGCAAGCACACAGACAGACAACAGGACAGTGGACAAAGTGAGATGGCTATCTTCGCTCGGATTTGAGAGGGTGGTACTGGCAAGAGAACTATCACTTGAAGAGATTAGCGAAATACACAAAGCATTGCCTGATACCGAACTGGAAGTGTTCGTACATGGGGCATTATGCGTGAGTTATTCCGGAGTTTGCTATGCGTCAGAATATTGTTTCGGAAGAAGTGCCAATAGAGGAGCATGCGCACAATTCTGTAGGTTGAAGTTTGATTTACTAGACAATGACAACAATATCATACAAGATAATCTGCACTTTCTATCATTAAAAGACATGTGCAGAATAGAGTCTCTTGAAAGGCTTGCCGATGCTGGAGTAACATCATTCAAGATTGAAGGCAGGCTGAAAGACATTAGTTACGTTAAGAATGTAACAGCGGCATACAGCGAAAAGCTTAATGAAATTGTTGCAAAAAGACCATCTGAATATCAAAGAGCATCATTAGGAGCTGCCGACATCTCATTTACTCCAAATCTCAAAAAGACATTTAACCGAGGATTTACCGAATATTTCCTTGATGGAAAGAGGAGCAATACCGCCTCTTTCTATACTCCTAAGGCTATGGGAGAATATGTTGGAAAAGTAAAGGAAGTTAGAGGTAACTCATTTAATGTTGCAGGCACAGCAACATTTGCCAACGGAGATGGACTATGTTTTATTAATAGTAAGAACGAACTTGAAGGGTTCAGAATAAACCGTGCCGAGGGCAATAGGCTCTTTCCGCTTAAGATGTCGAAAGAGCTAAGACGTGGTGTGCCACTATACAGGAATAATGACCAATGCTTTGAAAAAGAACTCAATAGCAACAAAGAGCAACGAAAGATTGGTATAGACATAGTTTTCAAGGCAAGCGACAATACAATTTTCATGTCAGCACAAGTGAGAGGAACGCAGCTCCGAGCTACTGTGCAGCAAGACATCAATCTCGAAACAGCCAAGAATCCGCAATGTGAGAATATCAAAAGACAATTGGCAAAGTTGGGAAACACTATTTTCAGAGCCGAAAATATCACTATCGAGCCAGATGATTTCCAATTTTTCGTGCCCAATAGTATCCTCTCCGAGATAAGAAGACTCTGCATGGAACAGCTAGAAACTGAGATTAAAAAGTCGGCAAAAGCAAGGCATACACCTACAAATAATACGAACGACAAGAGAGGTGCACAGAACCGCTACCCCATGCCATATATGTACAACATAGCAAATCACCTTGCCGAGGCGTTCTATAAGGAAGAAGGTATTAAGCCAACTATGCCCGCATTTGAACTACAGAAGCCGCAAGCACCGATGATTATGCAATGTAGATATTGCCTGAGATACGAGATAGGACAATGCAAGAAGCTCACCGATAAGGATAAGCTACTGAAAGACCCCTTGCGACTCCAGCTTCCCGACGGCAAAACCTTCCGTCTGGAATTTGACTGTGCCCATTGCATGATGAACATCTATGCCGACAATTAATCACCTATAATACAGATACTGATGACAAGAGATAGCAGAATATTATTAAATTGTATGATTACTATACTCGTGGGACTAATGTTCACAAGCTGTTATCATAAGCGGACATTCAAAGAAAATGCCCCAACCGACACTATAGAATATTCTGAAAAGCAACTCGACTCACTTCAGTTTGCCCACACACACCACTATTCACAAAACTTCAACTTTATAGTAAAGACAGATTCTCTCGTTCTTCTCAAGGAGCAACCAGAGGAATACCTTAGCGGACTGCCTACAGACACAGTCTGTCTGAGGTATGGCGAGCGTGTGGTTGTGGCAGACATACGTATCCTGCCATCAGACCCTACGGACTCTGTATGGGTGCAAATAGCTCGCGATCAATATACCTTTGGATGGTCTAGAGAGAAAGTTCTCCTGCCAAAGCTCGTCCCTGACGACCCTATATCGGAGTTTATATCCATCTTTTCCGACACGCACCTTATCATTACACTAATAATAACGAGCATCATCTCTGCCATTTACCTCTTGAGAAAACTCTTTAAGAGGAACGCAAAGATAGTGTTGTTCAACGACATAAACTCCTTCTACCCCACCCTCCTCATTCTTGTCGTTGCCACATCAGCATCATTCTATGCCAGTATGCAACTTTTCGCAACAGACAAATGGCACAATTTCTATTTCCATCCCACGCTGAACCCATTCTCCGTGTCGCCCCTTCTTGCCATTTTCCTCTCGTCTGTATGGTCGATGCTCATCATTTCCATTGCAGCAATCGACGAGGTAAGGCGCACTCTGCCCGTAGGTGATGCCATCCTATACCTATGCGGCTTATGCGGTTTGTGTGCCCTTTGTTATATAATATTCAGCATTACCACCTTATATTATATAGGCTACCCACTGCTCGTGGTATTCTACGTTTTTGCGTTGAAACAATATTTCAGCCACTCAAGCACACCACTCGTATGTGGAAAATGCGGTGCCAAGCTGCACAAAAGAGGCATCTGCCCCGTATGCGGAGCTATAAATGAATAATATACAGATAAGAAAATGATTTCTTTAGTGGTATGCCATCATGCGTGTTACTGCCATTTTCTTATGACAAAATGTTGCGCACCTAATTGGAATATATTACTTTTGCAATCACAAACATAGCAAAATAGCAATTTTTAAATACCAAGATTTATTATTGCACAATATTTTGGCATATCCTTATAATAAGACAACCGTAATTTAGATTATATGAAAGTACTAAAGTTTGGTGGAACTTCCGTAGGCTCAGTAGAGAGCATAATGAGTTTGAAAAATATTGTTGAGAGTCAAGAAGAACAGCTTATTGTCGTGGTAAGTGCTCTCGGCGGCATAACAGACAAGCTCATCGCTACATCAAAGTTGGCAGCGAAAGGTGATGAAACATATAAGATAGAGTTCGACGCTATGGTGAAGCGCCACCACGAAATGATAGATTCCATTATAAAAGATGGGGAGAAACGGGGGCTTCTAATACGTGTTGTCGACAATCTATTTGATGAATTACGCTCCATATACTATGGTGTTTACCTTATCCGCGACCTAAGCGAAAAGATACAAGCAGCTATAGTTAGCTATGGCGAACGCCTAAGTAGCCATATCGTAGCTAACCTTATTGAGAACGCTCAAAGATACAATTCTCGCGATTTTATTAAGACTGTGCATAAGCATGGAAAGAACATTCTTGATAGCGAACTTACCATGCACCTTGTGCAAGATACATTCAAAGGACAGACAAAGGTGGCTGTCGTGCCTGGTTTTATTAGTACCGACCGCGACTCAGGCGAGATTACAAACCTTGGCAGAGGCGGTAGCGACTATACGGCATCTATAATAGCAGCAGCCCTCGATGCCGACGTTCTTGAGATTTGGACTGATGTTGACGGCTTTATGACTGCCGACCCAAAGGTGATACCCTCGGCATATACAATTAGCGAACTTAGCTATGTTGAAGCAATGGAGCTATGCAACTTCGGAGCAAAGGTGGTTTATCCACCAACGATATACCCTGTTTGCGTAAAGAACATACCGATAAAAGTTAAGAACACCTTTAACCCAGAAAACCCAGGAACTACGATAAAGAGCCATGTAGAGAGAAACGATAAGCCCATAAAAGGTATATCCAGCATTAAGGGAACTACGCTCATTACGGTTACGGGATTATCTATGGTGGGTGTTATCGGTGTGAACCGCAGAATATTTACCGCCCTTGCAGACAACGGAATATCTGTATTTATGGTATCGCAGGCTTCTTCTGAGAACTCCACATCTATAGGTGTGCAAGATGTTGATGCACAGGCTGCGGTGGACGTACTTAATAGAGAGTTTGCCAAAGAGATAAAGACAGGAGCCATGTTCCCTATGCATGCCGAGAGCGGACTATCCACAATAGCCATCGTGGGTGAGAACATGAAGCACACGCCGGGTATTGCTGGTAAGCTCTTCGGCACACTCGGAAGAAGCGGTATTAGCGTAATCTCATGTGCTCAGGGTGCATCTGAGACGAACATTTCGTTCGTTGTAAACACCAAATACTTGCGGAAATCACTCAACGTGCTGCATGATTCATTTTTCTTAAGTGATTACAAAGTTCTTAATCTCTTTATCTGTGGCATTGGTACAGTGGGTGGTAATCTGATAGAACAGATAAAAAGCCAATATGACGAGCTTATCCAAACGCAACGTCTGAAGCTGAATGTCGTGGGCATAGCATCAAGCCACAATGCAATATTCAATAGAGACGGACTTGATTTGGACAACTATAAGACGCTCTTAAAGGAGTCGGAACCGAGCAATTGCAGTAAGCTGATGAAAGAAATAATAGGTATGAACATCTTCAACAGCGTATTCGTTGACTGTACTGCAAGTAATGAAGTGGCAGGAATGTATCAGAGTTTGCTTGAGCATAACGTATCTGTCGTTGCAGCAAATAAGATTGCAGCATCTGGCGATTACGATAGCTACATCAAGCTAAAAGATACTGCACTGAGTCGTGGAGTGAAATTTCTGTTCGAGACAAACGTAGGAGCCGGACTGCCAATAATAGGAACGATAAACGATTTGAGGAACTCTGGCGATAAGATTCTTAAGATTGAGGCAGTGTTAAGTGGTACGCTGAACTTTATCTTTAATGAGATTTCTGCCAACGTACCATTCTCCGAAACGGTAAAAAGGGCTAAGGAACAGGGGTACAGCGAACCAGATCCACGAATAGATCTTAGCGGAAAAGACGTGATAAGAAAGCTTGTAATCCTTACCCGAGAGGCAGGTTACAAGGTGGAACAAACTGATGTAGAAAAGCATTTGTTTATACCCGACAGCTTCTTTGAAGGGACGATAGAAGAGTTTTGGAAGAACCTGCCATCACTTGATGCTGACTTTGAGCAGAAGAGAAAAGTATTGGAAGCAGATAATAAGCACTGGCGTTTTGTTGCCAAGATGGACCATGGAAAGACGAGCGTGTCGCTCGAAGCCGTTGGTCAGCACCATCCTTTCTATATGCTTGAAGGGTCAAACAACATCGTTTTGCTTACTACCGAACGCTATCGCGAATACCCTATGCTCATACAAGGCTATGGAGCAGGTGCTGGCGTTACTGCGGCGGGAGTGTTTGCAAATATCATGTCGATAGCCAACATTTAATTTCTGATTACCCCACAACTACATGAAGCATCTGATAATACTTGGAGACGGCATGGCTGACCATAGAGTGGACAGGCTCGGAGGTAAGACTCTCTTGCAGTATGCCGACACTCCTTATATGGATATGATAGCACGGAAGGGACGGTGCGGTAGACTTATCACTGTTCCCGACGGCTTCTTGCCTGGAAGCGAAGTAGCAAACAGCTCTATTCTAGGGTATGATCAGAACATCGTATACGAGGGGCGAGGACCTCTTGAGGCGGCAAGTATTGGTTACGAAATGCACCCCGGAGACCTTGCTTTGCGCTGCAATATAATATGTCTGGATGGTGATGTGATAAAGAATCATCATGGCGGACACTTAACAACGCTGCAGGCTGACGCTCTCGTGAAATATCTTGACTCAGAGCTAGGCACCGACAAAATAAAATTTATAACAGGAATACAATACCGCCATCTGCTGATAATAAGGGGCGGAAACAAGCATATAGAATGTGCGCCCCCTCACGATCACCCTAACGAAGTATGGCGCAAACTGCTCGTAAAGCCAGAGGAGGGATACGATTTCTTAAGCGATACAAAGGGGCAGACATATACTGACGCTAACGGAGAAACGCATAAGAGATTGTCGCCACAAGAGACTGCCGACCTATTAAATGATTTAATACTGAAATCGCAGCAACTTCTTGACAATCATCCCCTTAACAAAAAGCGCAAAACAAATAGTAAAGACACTGCAAACTCTATATGGCCGTGGGGAGGAGGATACCGCCCGTCAATGCAAACCATCATGCAAATGTATCCGCAAGTAAGGAGCGGAGCAGTGATTTCTGCCGTAGATTTGATTCGTGGCATTGGACATTATGCTGGTCTAAGGAATATCATTGTGGAAGGTGCAACGGGACTTGCCGATACTAATTACGAGGCAAAAGCCAAGGCTGCAATAGAGGCTTTGCGTACAGACGACTTTGTTTTCCTGCACGTAGAAGCAAGCGACGAGGCTGGACATGATGGAAATCTCGAACTAAAGTTGCAGACTATCGAAAATCTGGACCATAGGTTGATAGAGCCGATATATAATGAACTGAAGGCTTGGAACGAGCCTGTATGTATGGCAATAATGCCAGACCACCCTACCCCAGTAGAGATACGCACTCATGTAAAGGAGCCTGTGCCGTTTGTTATATATCATAAAGGTATCGAAGCAGACAAGGTTACGGAATATAACGAGGAGAGTTGCGTGGCAGGAAGCTACGGACTTCTGCGCTTACAAGAGTTTATGCAAGAATTTATGAAGTATTAAAACCATTCGCAAATGAAATATTATAGCACAAACAAGAAGGCTCCACTCGCCACATTGCATGAGGCGGTAGTGAAAGGACTTGCGTCGGACAGCGGACTATATATGCCGGAACGTCTGTTTAAGTTTAAGTCCGACATTTTTGAGTCCTTGCAATATATGTCGTTCAACCAGATTGCCGGAATTGTAGCTCTGTCTTTATTTGGTGAAGACATAGAACCGAAAGCTATCAATGATATCGTTGACGACACTCTGCAGTTTGATTGCCCTCTTAAAGAAGTAGAGGAAAACATATATAGCTTAGAACTTTTTCATGGACCGACACTTGCTTTTAAGGATGTGGGCGGTAGATTTATGGCACGATTGCTACAGTATTTTATCCGCAAAGAAGGCAAAGGCGATGTAAATGTGCTTGTAGCCACCAGCGGCGACACGGGGTCTGCCGTAGCAAATGGTTTCTTGGGCGTTGAGGGCATCCACGTGTATGTGCTCTATCCTAAAGGTAAGGTGAGCAAAATTCAGGAGAGCCAGTTCACGACATTAGGACAAAACATCACGGCAATAGAGGTTGACGGAGTTTTCGACGACTGTCAAGCTCTCGTTAAGAAGGCGTTTATGGATAAAGACCTTAACCGCCACATGAAGTTGACATCAGCAAACTCCATCAACGTGGCACGCTTCTTGCCCCAGTCGTTCTATTATTTCAATGCTTATATAAGGATGAAAGTAGCGGGAAAAGCAGACAATCTTGTCGTTAGCGTGCCAAGCGGGAACTTCGGAAACATCACTGCCGGGTTGCTTGCCATGCAGATGGGATTGCCAATTAAGCGATTTATTGCAGCGAACAATGCCAACGACGTTTTCTATAAATATCTGCAAAACGGCGAATACAAGCCTATGGCAAGCATACAGACTATTGCAAACGCTATGGATGTGGGCAATCCAAGCAATTTTGCCAGAATTCTCGACATGTTCGATGGTTCGTGGGAAAAGATACGTTCCGTTGTATCGGGAGCCACATATACGAATGATGAGATAAAAGAGGCTATGAAATTATGCTTCACCACCAACGGATACATCCTCGACCCTCATGGAGCGTGTGGTTATCAAGCATTAAAAGACAACCTAAAGCCAGGCGAAACGGGCGTATTTCTTGAGACTGCCCACCCGGCAAAGTTCAAGGAAACGGTTGAAAGTGCTATCGGCAAAACAATTGAAATACCAGAACGTCTTGCAGCTTTCATGAACAAGCCGAAGCAAAAGATAGAGATGTCAGCCGATTTCTCCGAGTTTAAGAGTTTCCTTATGTCAAGGTAAGCAGTGCTTAGGCATAACTAAATCACAATATCTTTATATCATCATTATAATGGGGAAGGTCCATGGGAACATCTAATCTCATGGACTTAATTCGTTCTGCCTATACCTTTTGAAGCGTTAGCCCATACATTGCGATATATTAGCCTATATTTCACGATGCGTTAGAATACACATTACGAAGCGTTAGAATACACATTACGAAGCGTTAGAATA
>CAVKAH010000052.1:0-13959 GCA_963654095.1 Oscillospiraceae bacterium | reverse complement strand
AATCTGCTCGAATAAAATTCAAAAATACATCAAAGGTAATTTTTAGAACCCGCCTTTAAATAAAACCTTGTTTCTTCAGAGTGTCAAGCATAGTGGCAGACATGGCTTCGTTGTCTTTTTTTGTATATCTTATGTCGGTAAATATCTGTGCCAGGGTCTCTTTTTTGTTTATCTTAATAAACTCTTTATTCTCTGGCAGAGCCTCCTTTTCGGCATAATACTTATCGATTAGTTCTGGAGAATAGTCGGTATAAGTCTCGTTGTGTACAATACTTTCCAGCGGCAGACGGTCTGTTAGCTGTGGATTTTCATCGGGCCAACCGATAGTTATTGTAGCCACGGGCATTACCAACTTTGGCAACTGCAGCGTGTCGATGATAGCTTGCGGGTTGTAAACGGTAGTCCCCAAGAAGCAATACCCCAAGCCTTCCTCGTCGGCAAGGTTGCATAACGTTTGCGTATATAGTAGAGCGTCGGTAGCAGCATTAAGGAATGATAGTATGTTGTCGTATCCTGGATGCGCTTTTCTATATTCCGCCCATTTCGTAGTGCGGTTGAAATCGGCACAAATAGTCAATACAACAGGTGCGCCAGTAACCATTGGTTGATTGAAATGTGCAGGGGCGAGCTTCTTTTTCATCTCTTCTGAGCGTGTTACAACAACGCTGTAAAGTTGTAGATTTCCCATTGTCTGCGTTCTCAACGCCTGCGAAAGGAGTTTGTTAAGTAGTTCTTCCGTTACGGGCTTACTGGAATATTTCCTGATAGTTCTTCTTGTATTAATCGCTTTCATAATATTTTTTTTAATCCTTTTATATTGGTATATATCATGCAGACCCATTGCTGCGCCATGAAACACGGCTTGAGCCTTCAATGCAAAAGTAATAATAATTTTGCAAAACATATTTGCGAGAATGTGAGAAAACGTGTTTTTACGCTGATATGACATAAATCTCTTGTTGGAAAGGTATATAAGCAAAAAGGACCTCGACACCTCGTCGAAGTCCTTTTCATCATTTTTTGAATGTCTTAGCTGTTAGTATTAATGTAGCATGTAATTCTGAAAATCAGTCTTTGTGCTTGCAAAGGTATCGTGAAATCATAGTTACCACAAATAAATTTCTCTTTTTAGAGCGAAAAATTACGTAAACGTTTGCAACAAAAGTGTACTTCTAACAATATAAAATACAGCATTTTACATCATCAGACTACTCACTTTTTTCTGAAAGAAATGATAGTATAATATGGCAGCTACGGTCAGACAAATCGGGAATGCCATCCAGATGCCCACTATTCCTAATTTTAAGTATATGCCGAAGATATAGCTTGTGGGTAGCGAGATTACGAAGTACGACACGAAAGCTATGTACATCATTGGTTTAACATACCCTGTTCCGCGCAGGGCATTGGCATAAATCATCTGTGTACCATCGCCAAACTGATACAATACCATAAGAATTATAATCTGCGAACACATCTCTGCCACCTCTTTATTGTCGGCAAACCAGTAGCCCATGTCGTTCCTCAACAACAATACGGGTACGGCAACCATGCATCCAATCAGTAACACGATGTGCAGTCCAGCTGCTGCTACGTTGCGCAACTGCCGTATATCGTTCTGCCCGATAAAGTAGCTAACCCTCACGGAGACGGCAGATGTTATGCCATAATATACCATGAAGAACAATTGAGAAATAGTAATCATAATCTGATGGGTGGCAAGAGCCGTCGTTCCGAGCCATCCTGCCATGATGCCCGTCAGGGCGAAAGCCGACGACTCCATACCCATCTGCAGAGCCACGGGCCAACTTTTCTTGTTGATTTCCCTGTATTCTTGCTTGCTGAAATGTGATTTTCTAAGAGCTTTGCTGTATGCCGAATACTTCTTTGAGTATATAAATATGGCAGCCGATATTATGAACATTATGATGCGACTTACCATTGTGGATATTCCTGCACCTAGCAATCCCAGTTCTGGCAACCCACATGAGCCATAGATAAGTAGGTAGTTGCCGAATATATTCAGTATGTTGCCCACAATCATTATATACATAGAGGTCTTCGTATTGCCTATGCCGTCGAAAAACTGCTTTAGGGCATTGAACCAGCAAACAAAGGGCAGCGATATCATGTTCACTATCATGTAAGGTCGCATCAGTGGGAGTAGCTCCTCTGGCTGTCCCATGTGGTGGATGTTGAAATATACTGCATATAGAACGGCGAGCAGTATTAATGATGTGGAAGTGGCTGCCAGCAGTCCGTTTTTCACCACACCACCAGTCTTTTCCGTATCTCCCTGTCCGTACAATTTACCTATTATCGGTGTGAGACCATAGCTGTAGCCCATGGCAAACACCAATATTATGGACATTATAGTATTAACAAAGCTTGCAGCGGCAAGCTCTGTTACGCTGTGGTGCCCCACCATTAGGGTGTCGGCAAAGCCGAGCACAATCGTTCCAACCTGCCCCACGATGAGTGGCAGACCTAATTGCAGCAGGGTCTTATAATGATAAGAATACTGATTGAAGTTATACGTCATTTCCTTTAAATAGTTGTTTAAGCTTTTATAAAATATGGTTTGTTCGTGCAAATGTACATCAAAAATCTGATTAAACAATGTAAAAGATAAAATCAAAATATCAACCTGATGTTTGGAGAATTATCGATAAAGTTGTACTTTTGCCGAGTTTTAGGACAAGTTTAAGTATAAATATTGTATTAAGGGAACGGTGTACACAACCTTATTGTATAGAGGTGCGTAAACCTTTTATGCTTGTTTTCAGACCCTTAGTCATGGCTTCAAGACGCCAATGACTTGCGAGCAAGATAAGGAGAATACTATTATGTCATCAATAGAAATAAGAAAAGTAGAGTCGAAGAACGACTTGAAGAAATTTATAGACTTCCGTTACGACCTTTATAAAGGGTGCGAATATGATGCCCCCAACCTGTTTAGCGATGATATGAATACGCTAAGCAAGGACAAAAATGCAGCTTTTGAGTTCTGCGAAGCTGAATATTACATGGCGTTTGACGGGCAGTCAGGCAAGATGATCGGTAGGGTAGCAGCCATAATAAACCATAAAGCGAACAAGAAATGGAATAGGAATGATGTCCGTTTCGGGTGGATTGACTTCGTAGATGATATAGAAGTGTCGAAGGCATTGTTAGCTGTTGTGGAGCGATATGGTAAGAGTAAGGGCATGACACACGTAGTCGGACCGCTCGGATTTACCGACATGGACCCCGAAGGAATGCTTACTAAGGGCTTCGATCAATTAGGCACGATGGCTACGATATATAACTATGCCTACTATCCACAGCACATGGAGAAGATCGGTGGCTTTAGGAAAGACAACGACTATGTGGAGTTTAAGCTCCTCGTGCCCAAGACTGTACCAGAGAAATATGCCAAGGTGGCGAGCCTTATAGAGAAGCGTTATAACCTGCATGTCAAGAAACTAACCAAGCGCGAGATATTTAAAGAGGGCTACGGAAAGCGAATTTTCGAGATAATAAACGAGACCTTCTCACACCTGTATGGCTATTCGGAGCTTTCCGACAAGCAGATTGAGCAGTATATAAATATGTATTTCCCGCTTGCCGACCTAAACCTCATAACACTCATAGAGGACTGGAATGACAACAAAAAGGTGGTTGGCGTGGGCATAACCATACCTTCGCTGACGCTTGCCCTGCAGAAATGCCGACGTGGAAGACTGACTCCGTTCGGCTGGTGGCACCTCTTGAGAGCATTAAAGTTTAAGCATACTAAGATTGTAGACCTACTTCTCGTTGGCATCTTGCCAGAGTATCGCAACAAGGGAGCCAACTCTTTGTTGTTTGCCGACTTAATTCCACGCTATGTAGAGTATGGCTTCGAATGGGGCGAGACCCATGTAGAGATGGAGGCAAACGAGCATGTGCAGAGCCAATGGCAGTATCTCGACTGCGAATGTCATAAGCGTCGCCGCTGCTATATTAAGGACATTGATTAGAATTTAGTTTTATTTATAGACCTGACAAATGGAGATTTCTGTAGTCGGGTCTTTTCTTTTATCTATCAGATAGCTTGCTAATCCTTGTTAGTCGTAAGGAAAATATACGAAAAGTATATACTTTTTGTTCGTTATAATATAGGAAAAGAGAAAATAAAGGCTTTGTTTAAGTAAATAAAGCTCTTGTTTTGCTAAATAAAGCTATTGTTTAATAAAATAAGGTTTGTGTTTCGACTTTACTCCTATTGCTACGCCTCTTATTCTATACTCTTGCGTATAAAAAGAACATAGTTTAGTTATCTTGTTTTTAGTAAAAACACTTGCGTATCTAAAAAAAAAAACGTTATTTTGTAGGAGATTTCGTATTAATACATAATCTTGTATTAATGCATAATATGAAAAAATTATCCGCAATGAGCGAAAATATAGACAATACGCAAGAGTCGCAAGTGCAATATACCGACGATAGTATCAGACATCTATCAGATATGGAGCATATACGTACCAGACCAGGTATGTATATAGGTAGGCTGGGAGATGGTTCGATTGCTGAAGACGGTATCTATGTACTATTGAAAGAGGTGGTTGACAACTCTATTGACGAGTTCCGAATGAATATGGGAAAGCGCATAGAAGTGGATATTGAGGACCATCTGAGGGTAAGTGTACGCGACTACGGACGTGGTATTCCGCAGGGAAAACTCATAGAGGCAGTGAGCGTATTGAATACTGGAGGAAAATACGACTCTAAGGCTTTCAAGAAGAGTGTAGGACTTAATGGTGTGGGTATAAAGGCAGTGAATGCCCTTAGCCTGCACTTTGAGGTGAAGTCGTATAGAGATGGCAAGGTGAGACACCTCACCTTTGAACGCGGAGAACTGCAGACGGACACAACGGAAGATACAGAAGACGAGAACGGAACATATATCTTTTTCGAACCAGACGCTAAGCTCTTCAAGAATTTCTCCTTTCATGATGACATCATAGAGACGATGCTCCGCAACTATACGTACCTAAATACGGGGCTTGCCATAATGTATAACGGCAGACGAATATTAAGTCGCAACGGACTTGAAGACCTGCTGAACGACACTATGACTAACGATGGTATATATCCAATTATACACTTGAAGGGTGAGGACATAGAGATAGCCTTCACGCATACTAACCAGTATGGCGAGGAATACCACTCCTTCGTGAACGGACAGCATACCACACAGGGAGGTACGCACCAGAGTGCGTTCAAGGAACATATAGCAAAGACGATAAAAGAGTTCTTCAATAAGAACTTTGAATATACGGATATCCGCAACGGACTCGTGGGCGCAATAGCCATCAATGTGGAGGAACCGATGTTTGAAAGTCAGACAAAGATTAAGCTCGGCTCACAGACTATGAGTCCTGATGGCGTGAGTGTGAACAAGTATATAGGCGACTTTATAAAGACGGAGGTAGACAACTTCTTACATAAAAACACCGATGTAGCAGAGGTTATGCTACAGAAAATACAGTCGAGCGAGAAGGAACGCAAGGCAATGGCTGGTGTTACAAAGCTCGCAAGAGAGAGGGCAAAGAAGGCTAACCTGCATAATAGGAAGTTGCGCGACTGCCGCATACACTATAGCGACGTAAAGAGCGACCGCAAAGAAGAGAGTGCTATATTCATCACGGAGGGTGATTCGGCAAGTGGAAGTATAACGAAAAGCCGCGACGTGAATACACAAGCGGTATTCTCACTAAGAGGAAAACCACTCAATTCCTTCGGACTGACAAAGAAGGTGGTTTATGAAAACGAGGAGTTTAACCTATTGCAGGCAGCCCTCGACATTGAGGATGGACTCGACACATTGCGCTATAACAAGGTCATTGTGGCTACTGATGCCGATGTGGATGGTATGCATATCAGGTTGCTCATCATAACTTTCTTCTTGCAGTTCTTCCCTGATTTGATAAAGAAAGGTCATGTGTACGTGTTGCAAACCCCATTGTTTCGTGTTAGAAACAAGAAGTCTAAGATTAAGTCGAAAGAGGTGAAAGTATCCGCTTCGGGTAAGGGTGACTTCGTAACACGCTACTGTTATAGCGAAGAAGAAAGGATAAATGCAATATCTGAACTTGGTCCTGACCCAGAGATAACCCGATTTAAAGGACTCGGAGAGATTAGTCCTGATGAGTTTAAAAACTTTATTGGACCTGATATGCGCCTTGAACAAGTTACGCTACATAAGACAGATCAGGTGCAGAAACTACTGGAATACTACATGGGAAAGAACACTATGGAACGACAAAACTTTATCATCAACAACCTTGTGATAGAGGAAGACAGACCAGAAGAGGAGATGTAGAAACTGTAGAGTATAGAAGGTAAAAGGGGAAAAGAATAGTTTTAAGGAACGGCGATATACAAAAGCTGATAACGGATTATTAATTATGAAGTATATAAAGAAATTATTTATTGCAATAATATTAATGTTGGCAGTTGCTCCAGCATCCGCACAGATGCGTATACGTATGGGTGAGGACAGTCCGATGCGTAAGTTGCAACTGGCAGAGATGCTCGTCAATAATTTCTATGTAGACTCCGTTGACGAGAATAAACTCGTGGAGGATGCCATAAAGGGGATGTTGGACAAGCTCGACCCACATTCTTCGTACACCAATGCCAAGGAAACGAAAGAGATGAACGAGTCGTTGCAAGGAAATTTCGATGGTATTGGCGTGCAGTTTAATATGGTGGAAGACACGCTACTCGTAATTCAGACAATATCAAAAGGTCCTTCGGAGAAGGTGGGCATCGTGGCTGGCGACCGCATAGTTGCCGTAAACGACACTGCGATAGCTGGTGTGAAGATGCCTCGAGATAAGATAATGATGAGGCTTCGTGGACCTAAAGGCACTATGGTGAAGCTCTCTGTGGTGCGCCGTGATGTGAAAGACACTTTGATATTCAATGTTCAACGAGATAAAATCCCAGTAAAAAGTCTTGATGCATCATATATTATTCGCCCAGAAGTGGGGTATATAAGAATAGGAAATTTCGGTGCTACGACATACGATGAGTTTATGGCAGCAGTAGAAAAACTACAAAAAGAGGGTATGAAGAACCTCGTCCTCGACCTTCAGGATAATGGCGGAGGTTATCTGCAGGCAGCCGTAAAGATAGCAAATGAGTTTTTGCCGAAAAATGATGTCATAGTTTATGCCAGCGGACTGCGTTCGCCACGAATGGATTATAAGGCAGATGGTTCGGGTAAATTACAGGACGGAAAGGTCGTTGTGCTGGTTAATGACTTTACTGCGTCGGCTTCGGAGATCGTTTCGGGTGCTATACAGGACAACGATCGTGGTATGGTAGTGGGGCGCAGAACCTTTGGAAAGGGACTCGTACAGCGTCCTTTCGATATGCCAGACGGTTCGATGATACGTCTTACTATAGCACATTATTACACGCCGTCGGGCAGATGTATTCAGAAACCATATAAGAAGGGCGATGCCAAAGACTATGCTATGGACTTTGAAAAGCGTTTGAAGCATGGTGAATTGACTAACCCTGACAGTATTCATTTTGCAGATTCGTTGAAATATTACACACTCAGAAACCACCGTGTAGTATATGGTGGCGGAGGCATAATGCCAGACTATTTCGTGCCTCTTGATACCATGACATATACAAAATATCACCGTCAGCTTGTGGCTAAAGCCGTAGTAACGGATGTGGTATTAAGGTATATCGACAACAATAGGAAGAAACTAAAGAAGGCTTATCCTACCTTTAAGAAGTTTGAAAGAGAGTTCATAGTACCCCAAGAATTACTGGATGAGATACGTAAAAAGGGTGCAGAAAAGGATGTTAAACCTAAGGATGACGAGGAGCTGGAACATACTAAGCCGTATCTATGCAACCAACTTAAGGCTCTCATTGCACGAGATATTTGGGACATGGATGAGTATTTCTACATCATAAATGAGACGAGCGAGATAGTGAAGAAGGGCGTTTCTCTGTTATAAAACTGTTTACCTGTTATAAAATAGTCTCTCTGTTATAAAACAATATCGAGTTCTTCCTTGACAAACCAACCGTTGTCTTTGATAAACTCGTAGCCTATGCGGCAGCGCAAGCAGTCGCGGTGGTCGCAATATACTTTTTTCAGCTGCACGATGGCTTGACTATCGGCAGCTGTTTTTATATCCATGCCACATTCCTGCCACATCCTTGTTATGCTATTGTCCTCGGGTTTCAGCTTTTCAAGAAGAGAAAAGGCACGCTCGCAGTATTTCTCGTCGTTCTTATATTTACCGTAGGCAAAGAGAATTGGTATTACTGTGTTCAATATGATAACATTAATAGACTGCTTAGAGAGGCACTTTTCTGATTTCTTGCTCTCGTTGCCGAAGCTGTAATGTGTCTCCCAATAGGGCGTAACATGGGTTTGAAAAATATCTTTTAAACGGTCTATAGTATCGCAATCGAGCAGCTGACTGAAATTAGCATTACGGCTGTAATAAAGATTTGCCAGTTGTGAAATCCTTATATGTGGGAAGTTTTGGGGTCTTAGTCGTAGGAATTTCCATAGCTTAGGGTCAATGGATGAGAGGGTAAACTTATGAGATAGATATTGGAACTCGCTTTTTAGCCTGTTGTAATAAGGGTCTTTTTCAGCTTCAGCGCGGTACTTCTCGTTGATGCTTTCTATGGAAAGCAGTCCCGCCTGGCCTAGGAAAATCGCCTCTATTTGGAATAGATCGTCGCGGTGATGAGCAATACTTTGTAGGGATAAAGTGTGTGCCCACGCTTCAAAAGCCTCACTGTTGACACCGAAACCAAAGTTCCTTGCCAAAGTTGCAAAATATGCATCTTCCCAAGAACCATTACACTCGGCGAGTCTCTTTTGTATCGCCAGAGTCTTTTCCTCAAGCCTTTCGGTCTGGAGAGCACTCATCCAACTGTGTAACTTCAGCCTTGACAAATTAGGAACTATGCTATGGCATGGAGGATATTTATCATCCTTTAGGAGCGAGGCATAGTTTTTTGAAACATAATCGGGTATATCCATTTGCATTTGTCTTACTATATCGCCATTGCTCGTGATGACTGGCATATCGTCAACGCCAACTACGTGCAGGATAACATTGTCGTAAGACTTGTCCTTGTCGTGGTGGTGCAGAAACCAATCGGAAGCTTTGTCATGTATCTCAACGTTTCCCACCCATAAAATACCATCAACCTTGATCTTGGCATTAAAGAAATCAGGACCAGCATCACGATTATGCAGTCCTGGATCTATAACTTCTATCGTTTCACCTTTATTGGTCTGCATCTCGTGCAGAGGGTATATGCGGTGTTTCCATATATAGTGTAATAGTATTTCCATAGTATTAAACCTGCTTGTAAGACAATTATGGCATCCTTTCAAGGAATTAAACCATAATGCGAAGATACAAAAAAGAACAGAAACAAAACTTAAAAACCATATAAAACGATGTATAGAGGCAATTTTTTGTTACCATTACTAAAGATAAATCAAATAAATGCGACATATTCTGAAATTTATCATGTATCTTTGTGCCCAATAAAGAATCAATAGAAATGACTTATTCAATAGAAAAAGTAACGACATTGATAGGAGCGCACAGATATGGAGATATATCTGCTAATATCTGTTTCTTGCTTACCGATAGCCGTTCCCTCTGTTTCCCTGAAGAAACATTGTTCTTCGCTTTGAGAACAGAACGTAATGATGGACATATTTACATTGCAGACTTGTATAGGAGAGGAGTAAAGAACTTTGTAGTAGACACTGTTCCTGCAGACTATGCCACAGAATATCCAGATGCCAATTTCCTAAAAGTATTGGATCCGCTTGAAGCCTTGCAACGACTTGCAGAACGCCATAGAGACGAATATGATATCCCTATTGTAGGAATAACAGGAAGTAATGGCAAGACCATTGTGAAGGAGTGGCTATTCCAACTACTTTCACCTTCATACACTGTTACACGTAGCCCAAGAAGTTACAACTCGCAGATTGGAGTGCCGTTATCGGTATGGCTGTTGAAAGAACAAACACAGGTGGGACTCTTTGAGGCAGGCATAAGTCAACCCAAAGAAATGCTTGCTCTTAGGGATATCATACAACCAACGATAGGAGTGATAACGAATATTGGAGGTGCGCATCAGGAAAACTTTAAAAGCGTAGAGGATAAGGTGCGTGAAAAACTTATACTCTTTCATGATGCTAATGTTATCGTTTATCCAGAGGATAACACTATCATAAAGAAATGTGTAGATAATGAAGATTTCAAGGGAGAACACATCTCTTGGTCTATGAAAAATCCAGATGCCCCTATATATATTAATAAGGTGGAGAAAGGCGAAAGTGAAACTATCATCTCATATATTTATAAGAAAGGTGAAGAGAAGAGGTATGTTTTGCCGTTCATTGATGAGGCTTCTGTAGAGAATTCTATCACCTGTGTTGCTGTATGCCTTGCTCTCGGACTCGATGCGGAGACTATTTCAAAGCGTATGATGAATATAGAGGCAATAGCAATGCGCTTGGAAGTGAAGGAGGGACAGCATGGATGCACGCTGATAAACGACTCATATAACTCTGACATAAACTCACTTGATATAGCACTCGACTTTATGTGTCGTAGACCTGACCATAAGGGACGCCTTAGAACGCTGATACTTAGTGATATCTTGCAGAGCGGACTGAAGAAAGAACAGCTATATAAAGAGGTATCAGACCTATGCGTAAAAAGAGGAGTGCATAAGTTTATCGGTATTGGTGAAGACCTTATGTCGCAAGCCGATAATATAAAAGTTGGCGATAAAGATTTCTTCCCAGACTGCAACTCGTTTATAAAAAGTCCTGCATTTAAGACCCTTAGAGACGAGGTTATATTGATAAAAGGTGCGCGCCGCTTCGGTTTTGACAATATTACAGACCTTTTGGAGCAGAAAGTACACGAGACGATATTGGAAGTAAACCTTCATGCACTCGTGGATAACCTCAATTATTACCGCTCGTTTATGAAGCCAGAGACAAAGCTCGTATGTATGGTAAAGGCAAATGCCTATGGATGCGGAGCCGTGGAAGTGGCAAAAACTCTACAAGACCATCGGGTGGATTACCTTGCTGTTGCCGTTGCTGATGAGGGTGTAACCCTTAGAAAGAACGGTATAACGAGCAATATAATGATAATGAACCCAGAGATGACGGCATTTAAGACCATGTTCGACTATGATCTCGAACCAGAAGTGTATAGCTTCCGTCTGCTTGACGCTCTTGTTAAGGCTGCCAGAAAAGAGGGTATAACAAATTATCCCGTACATATTAAGATAGATACAGGTATGCACCGTCTCGGATTTAATCCTAAGACAGATATGGAGGAACTCATTAAGAGACTAAAAGCTCAAACTGCAATAATCCCACGCTCGGTGTTCTCACATTTCGTTGGGGCAGATAGCGATGACTTTGATAACTTCTCGCAAATGCAATTCGAGTTGTTTAATGAGGCAAGTGAGAAGTTGCAGAAAGCCTATCCTCACAAAATATTACGCCATATCGACAATTCTGCTGGAATAGAGCATTTCCCTGAAAGACAACTCGATATGTGTCGACTCGGATTAGGGCTTTATGGTATTGACAGTAGGGATAATCATATCTTGAATAATGTTTGTACACTGAAGACAACAATACTCCAGTTGCGCAATGTTCCAAAGGATGAAACCGTGGGCTATAGCAGAAAGGGGCATCTGACACGTGATAGTAAAATCGCAGCAATACCTATCGGATATGCTGATGGACTGAATCGTCATCTCGGACGAGGTAACTGCTATTGTTTAGTAAATGGACAAAAAGCACCTTATGTTGGTAATATCTGTATGGATGTTGCTATGATTGATGTAACGGATATACACTGTCAGGAAGGTGATGCCGTGGAAATATTTGGCGACAATTTACCAGTTACTGTACTTTCGGATGTACTTGATACCATTCCGTATGAGGTGCTGACGAGCGTAAGCGATAGAGTAAAGAGAGTATATTATCAAGACTAGGATATACACGGATATAAAGTGGAAGTCTGCTGTATAATAATCTTATATAGCAGACTTTATTTTTCTTATTTGTTATTTTTCCATATATAAATGTATGGGATATGGGAAAAAATGTTATCTTTGCAGACATGAAAAATTAATTATTAATCTTAAATAAAGAAATGGCTTCAATACAAACTACTAAAATGTCCAACTTTCGTTGGGTGATGTGTGCGATGCTTTTCTTCGCCACTACAATTAACTACATGGACCGACAGGTTTTGTCGCTCACATGGAAAGACTTTATTTCGCCAGAGTTCCATTGGAACGACGAGATTTATGGTAATATCACCGCTGTGTTCTCTATCTTCTACGCTATAGCAAACCTCTTCGCAGGAAAGTTTGTTGATTTCATGGGTACGAAGAAAGGTTATTTCTGGGCTATCGTAATATGGTCTTTGGGAGCGGTGATGCATGCTGGTTGCGGCGTGTTCACTGAAATTTGGGTTGGCGGTGATGCTTCTACAGGCTCTGTAGCTGCTTCTCTTGCAAAACTAACAGGCGACGTTGCTGTCGTTGTTGCTACTACAAGTATGTATGCATTCCTTGTTTGCCGTTGTGTTTTGGCTATCGGTGAGGCAGGAAACTTCCCAGCTGCCGTGAAGGTAACAGCGGAATATTTCCCTAAGAAAGACCGTGCTTTCGCTACTTCAATCTTCAATAGCGGTGCTTCTGTTGGTGCTCTTGCAGCTCCGGTTACTATACCTGTGCTTGCTCAGCTTTGGGGATGGGAGATGGCTTTCATCATCATTGGTGTTATCGGTTTTGTATGGGCAGGCGTATGGATCTTCCTTTATGACAAACCTGCAAAATCACGTTTCGTTAATGAAACAGAGCTTCTTTATGTAAATCAGGATGAGGAAGACGACCCTCAAACAAAGGAACAGCAGGCTGCAGCTGAGGATAAAGAGCCACAGATGAGCTATATAGAGGCATTCAAACATCCACAGACATGGTCGTTCGCATTTGGTAAATTCATGACAGATGGTGTATGGTGGTTCCTCCTTTTCTGGACACCAGCATATTTCTCAGACCAATATGGTTATAAGTCATCATCATCAATTGGAATGTTACTCATATTTACTCTTTATTTCATAGTAACAGTTTTGTCTATATTCGGTGGATATCTGCCAAAGCTGTTTGTAGAGAAGAAAGGTATGAATCCTTATCAGGGTCGTATGTTGGCAATGCTCATATTTGCTTTCTTCCCATTGCTCGCCCTCTTTGCTCAGCCACTTGGCGACGCTTATGGTCCTTGGTTGCCAGCAATCATCATCGGTATTGTAGGAGCTGGACATCAGGCTTGGTCGGCAAATATCTATTCAACAGTGAGCGATATGTTCCCTAAATCAGCTGTAGCTACCATTACAGGTATTGGTGCAATGGCTGGTGGTATAGGTTCTTTCCTTATCAACAAATGCTCAGGTAACCTGTTTACTTATGCTGAACAGCAAGGTGCAGCGTTCCATTTCCTTGGATTTGAAGGCAAGCCTGCTGGTTATATGATTATCTTCTGCGTTTGTGCAGTGGCATACCTCATTGGTTGGGTTGTGATGAAGGCTCTTGTTCCTAAGTATAAGCCAATCGTTATCGAGTAAAAAATATATTAAGTTATTACTGTCCGCTAAAGCTTTTTTTACTTCCTAAAAAGTTTTAGCGGACAGTAATATTTCTAAATATGTAAAAGTTAGTTGATAGTTTATATTATTTTTTTTGTTTTATCTATCATTCTGTCAGTGGATAATATAAGTATTTGTATATTAGGGAGTTATGTTGTTAGGTATTTACAATATCTGTCATTTATCTGTCACTAATCTGTCATAGTGGGATAGACGGATTTTGTCGTTTTTTTTT
>CAVKAH010000051.1:0-14010 GCA_963654095.1 Oscillospiraceae bacterium | reverse complement strand
TGATAATCAATAAATTAGAACGGATAAGAAGTAAATTTTGAAATATGCAAGATATAAAAAACACATAAAGGTCAATACCAGAAACACTATGGAGTAATATTCCTCCTTTACTAACCCTAAATTGAAAAAATATAATATTATGAATAAGATAATACAAAAACAACAGTTTTCAGAGAAAGTGTTTTTGTTTAAGATAGAGGCTCCTCTAATAGCAAAAAGCAGAAAAGCAGGAAATTTCGTAATAATCAGAGTTGATAAAAAAGGAGAGAGAATGCCTCTCACCATTGCTGATGCCGACATTACAGAAGGAACAATAACCATTGTTGTTCAAGAGGTAGGACTATCTTCAAAAAAATTATGCCAATTAAATATAGGCGACTATATCGAAGATGTGGTTGGACCATTGGGAAGTCCTACGAAGATAGATAACTATGGCACCGTTTTGTGTGCAGGTGGTGGTGTTGGTATAGCTCCAATGTTACCTATTATAAAGGCACTTAAAAAGGCAGGAAATAGAGTACTATCTGTTATTGCAGGTAGGAACAAAGACCTTGTAATATTGGAAGATGATGTACGCAAAAGTAGTGATGAGCTGTTGATAATGACAGATGATGGCTCTCTTGGTGAAAAAGGTGTCGTTACTGTAGGAATGGAGAAATTCATCGAACAGGAACATATAGACAAAGCATTCGCTATCGGACCACCTATTATGATGAAATTCTGTTGTAAATTGACAGAGAAATACAATATTCCTACTGATGTTTCCCTCAACACAATAATGGTAGATGGAACAGGAATGTGTGGAGCTTGCAGACTGACCATAGGTGGAAAAACAAAATTTGTATGTATAGACGGTCCAGAGTTTGATGGCGCACTTGTTGATTGGGATGAGATGTTGAAGCGTATGGGTACTTTTAAGAAGGCTGAACGTGAGGAGATGGAACATTTTGAAGAACATCTTTGCCATATCGAAGCTAAAGAATTAGAAGACTCAAAATCACGAAAAGCAACGGACACAGACAAACATAACAATGTTTCTGATGAAAGTATTGCTCAATTAAAAGACCGCAACTCCTTATGGCGTACGGAATTACGAAAGGTCATGAAACCAAAGGAGCGTATGCTGATAGAACGTGTCAAGATGCCAGAATTGTCTCCTGAGTATCGTGTAGCACATCGCAAAGAGGAAGTTAATCAAGGTATAACGCTCGAAATGGCTCAAAGAGAAGCGCATCGTTGTTTAGATTGTGCCAAGCCCTCATGCATGGAAGGATGTCCTGTTAATATTGATATTCCGTCATTTATAAAAAATATAGAGCGTGGTAATATAATAGGTGCAGCACGGGTATTAAAGAACACTTCGTCATTACCTGCGGTCTGCGGTCGTGTGTGTCCACAGGAAAAGCAATGCGAAAGCAAGTGTATACATCTGAAGATGAACGAACCTGCTGTTGCCATTGGTTACTTGGAGCGTTTCGCTGCAGACTACGAGCGTGAGAATGGCGGAATAGTTACAAATGACAAGATAGAAAAAAACGGTATTAAAGTTGCCGTTGTAGGTAGCGGACCTTCAGGACTGAGCTTTGCTGGAGACATGGCAAAGAAAGGATATGAGGTACACGTCTTTGAGGCATTGCATGAAATAGGAGGTGTGTTGAAATATGGCATACCAGAATTCAGACTTCCAAACAATATTGTTGATGTAGAGATTAAAAATCTAAAGAAGATGGGAGTCGAGTTTATGACAGATTGTATTGTTGGAAAAACTATTAGCGTAGAACAACTCAAGGAAGAAGGTTTTAAAGGTTTCTTTATAGGAAGTGGCGCAGGATTGCCCAACTTTATGAATATCCCTGGAGAGAATTCCATTAACATAATGTCGTCAAACGAGTATCTCACACGAGTAAATCTTATGGATGCAGCAAGTCCAACAACAGATACTCCATTAAATTTCGGAAAGAAAGTTCTTGTTGTAGGTGGCGGTAATACTGCCATGGACTCATGCAGAACAGCCAAACGCTTAGGAGCAGATGTAACGATAGTATATCGTCGTTCGGAACAGGAAATGCCAGCAAGATTAGAAGAGGTAAGACACGCCAAGGAGGAAGGGATAAAGTTCCTTACCCTTCATAATCCAATAGAATATATAGCAGATGAAGATGGGTGTGTTAAGCAAGCCATTTTGCAAGTTATGGAACTAGGAGAACCTGATGTAAGCGGAAGAAGAAGCCCTCAACCAGTAGAAGGTAAGACGTTGACGGTGGATACCGATCAAGTTATTGTGGCTATTGGTGTTTCTCCAAATCCTTTAGTGCCAAAATCTATTGAAGGTTTGGAGTTGGGACGCAAATGCATTATTGCCGTTGGTGATGATATGCGCAGTTCACGACCTGAGATTTATGCAGGTGGAGATATTGTTAGAGGTGGAGCCACTGTTATTCTTGCTATGGGTGATGGCAGACGAGCTGCCGAAAATATGGACAAGATGCTTAGAGACAAATAATAAAATGCCTATTGAAAGAATACGAACTGTATGGTATAAGCGAACTGCATAAAGAACAGATAAAGAAGGATTATAGGTGCTCCAGCCCTTAATCCATCGGTCATAGCAGCAACCCATTCATTAACAGATTGTATTTTACTAAGAATAATACCAGATGTGGTGCCGATGAGAAGCAAAAACATGCTTAGCATCGGCACTATGCTTTGACTGAAACTGCTTGGAAACAAATCACCAGATACACTTAATAATATAGCGTTGGGGATACAACTCAGCAATATTATAACAACTATCGCCAAAATAATTTCTATAACTATAATAATAAGTGATATACGTTCGCGGTAGCTAAGTTTTGTTCCAACGAAACATTTGTTTATACATTGTTGTATTCCACTTCTTTTGTACATCCCATAAGCTATGGATATAAGTAGCAGATATACCAGCGGTGTGTTGCAAAGATTGTCGGTATAGTGTCCCAAGAGCCATCTTATCCCTTCGCTACCAAGCAAGGAGTGCACATTGCTTTCTGGAAATATACTACTGATAATCCATGAAAACAAAATAAGTATAAGCTCAGCTGCAAGCAGCAGAGATATACAAGAAGAAAAGAAATTTTTAATTTTATGCCTATTCATCATCTGCATGTAAATTCTCAATATCAAGAATTCTAAGTTCAAAAGCTCTGACAACCAGTCGTGTTGCGTTGACCCCTACCCTTCCATTTCCTTTTGGAAACATCTTCTGCACCAATTCGTTCTGTCTCTTCTCAAGACTTTTAACACCGAAAGGTATTCCACGCAAGTTTGCAATTTGCTCTTTTGTATATCCAAGAGCAAGATGACGAAGGAAACGTTCGTCGTACTCGTCAATCTCGTAACTAACTATTGCCTCCTGTCGCATAATTTCCGATTTGATATCGTGTTTGAAATGCTCAAGTATCTTAGTTATGATTGGCTGATTGAAAACATTTTTCTTGCCCGACATAACACTTATGATGTCTGTTCTTGTGAGCATCTCTCCCGTTTTAAGTATTATTCCGCTGCATCCAGCATCAAGAACGTCCACCCATAATTTCTCATTGAGAATTTCACCTGTAAATATCAACACCTTTACATCTGGATAACGAGAATGTGTCTCTCGGCAAAGTTCCACTCCGACAGTAGTAGCCCCCCCCAATCCTAAATCAAGTAATACGAGGTCTGGTGTCTCTTGACTCATTAATTTCCAATAAGAAACCTCATCTTCTGCCGTTCCTATTATATTAGCCTCAGGAATGTCGGACTTCAGAATACCTTCAGTTCCTTTTAATTCGAGAGGCACATCTTCCACGATAATAACTTTAAACTCTTCCATGTTGTATTGTATAGTAGTAAACATTTATTTTCTTTTGTTATTGTAATATGGTAATGTCAATACGACAGACAATTTGTTGTTGTCTTTAACGCTTGCAGTAATTCCACATCCGCAAAGATTTGTAGCATCACTTATTTCTCTTATAATCTGTCTGCACACAAGAAAAGGAATGTTGTCGATATGCGGTACAAAGATGTTTGAATGTTTGTTCGACGACACTGCCATATAGTCCATTATGATTTCCAGTTGTACATAAGGAGTACATATCGATTTTATCTTACAACTTGGTGCTATTCCGTTATTCTTCCTTTTCAATAAAATAAAGAGATAATCATACAGAGATTTGTCTCCCCATAATGTTATTTGTTTTTCAGACAGGTAGTATGACATATCTACAGGCTTACATTGTATTGATATACCATTTGACTGTCTGTGTAATTGCTCGCAAAGGATAGTGTATAGTTCCTTGTAATATACAAGTAAATCATTTATCTGATTTATAAGTTCGTTTTTTGTATCAAGAGAATTGTCGTTATTAGAAATACAGTTTAATATTTTTGAAGGATAATACATCGTTTCATGTTTTATCGCACTTAAACAGTTCTCAAGTATATTGTTGCTAATGTATAGTCTATCACTTTCAAATGACAATTTCCTGTTCTCGTCTTCTAACGAAGCTATTTTTCTTTGCAGTAATATTTCTTGTTCGGAATAATCCTTAAGTTGATTTAATATATCGGATATGATATTATTAAAAATATCAGTATTCTTATTCTGCGACAGTTTTATTATGCTTTTCAGCTTCTCGGCTGAAGACAAATCACCAAGTAAAATATTAGCAATACTGTTACTAAAATCCTCAATGGAATGTTTCTTTATAGTCTTTTTATAATAAAGCACATATCCTGTTGCAAGTAGTCCAATAAGTAGTATAATAAGAATAACAACAGCAATATTCTTGTTTGTTTCAGAACGTTGCATTATTCTGCAATATTCCCCTAATGATTTGTCTGCAGAAAATTCCTTAAACAGATTAGTGTATATATCATTATTATAGTGATATAAATCCCAATAGTGTAATGCAAGAGCAGCTACAGTTACTTCGTTTCTGATGTCAAGAATAATGGAATAATTAGTATTGAAATCCTTTTTAAACCATTGTAGCTCTGCTGGTTCTTTCTCACTTTTAGCATATAGGGACATCAATATGTCCCTACTCTTTGATGCTTTTGCATTTTGCAGATAATAGTTGTTGAGACAAGTTATTGTAGAATCAGCAAATTCTATAGTCCTGTGGTAAGATGCGTTAACGTTTGAATAATATGCAGAGTCTGCAAAAGCCCTTGCTTTTTGTAGATAAACACTATTTGATGCACTAACATTTCCATATCCAAATGTCATCATAGTAAATGCCAATATTAAGCGCGTAAGCCCTTTGGGTAAACGAAAGACAAATCTGCTCCCCTTCCCTACTGTGCTTTCGGCGAACAACAGGCAAACATCAAATATCTTACTCACCTTATGATATTTGTTCAGAATGCCTCGACAATTTGACAAACCGAAACCATGACCATTGGAGATGCTTCTGTTGAAGATGCCAGACAACTGGTCTTCAGTCAAGCCACATCCAGTGTCGCTAATAGAAACTTCTACATAGTTATCGCCTTCTGTTGCACAAACAGTAACGCATCCTCCTCTGGGTGTGAATTTTCGGGCATTATCAGCTATTGTGTTTATCATGAAGAGAGTAAGAATACGATCGGCTTTAGCCACCAATGTTGTTGGCTTTATATCCAACTGTATTCCTTGCATCTCAAAAAATGTTTTGCTCTTTTGCAGAATTTCAAATAGGTCGTTGAGCGGAAAACTCTCTATGTGTAATCCGATATCTCCTTGTCGTAATTGTATCCATTGAGTTAAGACAGAATTATATTCGTCTATTTTCTCAGCAAGTTCCCCGATATAATCCTTTCGCTCTTGACGTATATCTTTATCTTCGTTACGATGTTGAAGCTTATCTACCTCGTTTATCATTCTGTCAATTAGTGGCATAACGCTGTCCACAAGAAATATCTTTGAACGGTTGTCTATATTTCTCCATGTGTTCTTGCTTTTATTTAATGCCAATATTGCGTTGTTCTCTTCAAACTCTTCAATGTGTTCCTTTAAATCATTGATATACTGAATGTTTCTGTTGTTATTGTGAAGCAATGCTTTATTGATATTATTGCTATTTATTTGTCTTTTTGCTTCACGTCGCAACAGTGTTATAATAAGAATAATGATAAGGATAATCAAGATTATAATACTTGATATCATTATGTTAAGTTCATCCGACGTCTTGTCCAACTGTTCAGCGCGAGCATCAAGCTGTCTATCCTGACGTGTCCGTTCCTGCATATCAAGATAAATATTTCTGTTGATATCGCTGTTATGTTTGTCGTTCATTGATGAGTAAACAATGCTCATCTGCTCTCGAATACTTGCTATAAGGTCTGGAGCTTGTTTAACTTGAGGTAGATTATCAAAAATATGTTGCAACAAAAGTATGGAACTCCAATAGTCGCCTATTTGCCAAAAGCATTGTGCCAATGTGCGGATGCTGCCTGCCTTCTGATAAATATCACCATAGTCGCTAAACATATCCATAGATTTCTGTGCCAAATACCCAGCAAACAGAGTATCTGGCATATTATCCGTATTAAGGTATCTTACAGAGATGGAATTGTTTTTAAGTAAGTAATCACGATTTTGTGGGTCAACGAAATGTTCGCTTAGTGATTGCATGGCATTAGCTTCCCAATATCTATAACTAAGTTTCTTTGACATTAAGAAACACTCAAGCAACTTGTCGTACTCTGCCTGTAATATTTGTTTTTTTGATTTTCTTTTTATCATTCCACCACTGCCATACTGGTATAACCAGTTTAGATATTGTGCGGTGTCGTTTTGCATAAGACCGTTTTGGCTAACTTTCTCAAGTTCGTATTTAGCCTGACCATATAGTCCTACATAATAAAAATATGTGGAAGCAACGAAGTGGTATTCTGTTTCCGCATAAAGGTAACGTTTTTGCATACGTTCATCAAGAGCGTCTTTTTCCTCGTTGATACGTTTTATGCGCTGATTTGCACGTTCTCTATAATCATAAAACTCCTTGTTTTTTGCTTGTCTCTGACACAAACGCATATATTGCACATCCGCAATCAACAGCTCTATTTGGTTGTCAGAAATACTAAAAACGCTATCCAGCTGCCTTGCTGCAATATCATAATTCATTTTTGCAATACTGGCAAAAGCAAGGTTGTTTAGAGCTTCCGCTTTACCTGAAGGGTAAGAAGACGAAAGTTCAAGCACTCTATTTGCATAAACAATAGTGCTGTCTATGCTCCTGTAATGAAAAGCATACGAAATGTCGTTCAGCTTGTCTACTGTATTCTTATCTTTATTCTCACAAGCCAAACAAAGAAAAAGGCTCCAAAAGCACAATATGCTAATGAAGCCTTTATATAATCGGTTATTATGCGCGAGCCTTAGCAATGTAACCAAGTGCCTCTGCACACTTATCTGAAATCTTCTTCCAGTCTTTAGCTGCAATAACATCCTTAGGGAAGAGTTTAGAACCCATACCTACGCAGTATACGCCAGCCTTAATCCAAGACGTGAGGTTCTCCTCGTCTGGTGAAACACCACCAGTAACCATAAGTTTTGACCATGGCATTGGTGCAGTAAGACCTTTAACGAGCTTAGGACCAAGAACGTCTCCTGGGAATATCTTGCAAAGATCACAGCCAACTTCCTGTGCTGCGCCTACCTCAGATACGCTACCGCATCCTGGTGTGTAAGGAATCAAACGACGGTTGCAGATCTTAGCTACTTCAGGGTTGAACAATGGACCAACAACGAAGCAAGCTCCAAGCTGGATGTAGAGAGCAGCAGTAGCAGGCTCTACAACAGAACCAACACCAAGAGCCATCTCTGGACATTCAGTAGCAGCAAACTTAACAACTTCCTCAAATACTTCATGAGCGAAATCGCCTCTGTTTGTGAACTCAAATGCACGAACTCCACCATCGTAGCAAGCTTTTACAACCTGCTTTGCAACCTCTGCATCTTTGTTATAGAAAACAGGAACCATACCTGTTTCGCCAATCTTCTTCAAGACTGCCAATTTATCAAATTTTGCCATTTTAAGCTTTGATTTATAATATGTTGTTTTATAAAAACTAAAGTCTGGACAGGAAATCACTGACATCCTGACCAGACCTTATTAAATATTAACGCTGTACACGACCTGAAGCATCGCCACCTGCAAGGTTCTCAACCTCTTCTTTGCTCATAAGGTTGAAGTCGCCAGGGATAGTGTGCTTCAAAGCAGAAGCTGCTACTGCAAACTCAAGAGCCTTGCCCTGATCCTCAGGCCATGTGAGGAGACCATGGATAAGACCACCAGCGAAGCTGTCGCCACCACCTACACGGTCGATGATAGGCATGATGTCATAATGCTTGCTCTGATAGAAATCCTTACCATTATAGATAAGAGCCTTCCAGCCGTTGTGTGTTGCTGAGTATGACTCACGAAGTGTAGAAACAACGAACTTGAAACCAAACTCTTCCATCATACCCTTAAAGATACCATAGTATCCCTCTGCATCAGTCTTTCCACCTTCAACGTCAGCGTCTGGCTTGAAACCGAGACAAAGCTGTGCGTCTTCCTCGTTACCGATGCAAACATCAACATATTTCATCAAAGGTTTCATGATGCTCTGAGCCTTCTCTGAAGTCCAAAGCTTCTTACGGAAGTTAAGGTCGCAGCTAACGGTTACTCCATGACGCTTTGCAGCCTCACAAGCAAGCTTAGTCAACTCAGCAGCTTTGTCGCTGATAGCAGGAGTGATGCCACTCCAGTGGAACCACTGTGCACCCTCCATGATTGCGTCGAAATCGAAATCTTTAGGATCAGCCTCTGCAATAGAACTTCCAGCACGGTCGTAAACAACCTTTGAAGGACGCATAGAAGCACCTGTTTCAAGGAAATAAATACCAAGACGATTACCACCACGTGCAATGAAATCTGTGTGAACACCATAACGACGCAATGCGTTAACAGCACACTGACCAATCTCGTGAGTAGGAACCTTTGTTACAAAATATGCTTCGTGACCATAGTTTGCAGCACTAACAGCAACGTTAGCTTCACCGCCACCATATACTACATCAAATTGATCACTCTGAATGAATCTCTTCTGACCAGGAGAAGAAAGGCGAAGCATAATCTCGCCCAATGTAACTACTTTAGCCATTTGTTTATACTATAAAATAAATTAATTGTTAAAACGTAATTTGCTTTTTACGTTCACAAAATTAATGTTTTATATCTAACATACAAAATAAATTAATAAAAAAGTTCGATTTGAATAAAAATGAGTGCTCTTATATGTATGTTTTCATTTTTTATTGTTATTTTTGCAAAATATCGAGAATATTAAATATAAATTCATAACACCAAGAGTATATAAATTGGAAAGCCAATAACTTTATATCATGACAGAAAAAGTTAGGATAAAGGATATAGCCGAGAAATCTGGCGTTTCCGTTGGAACCGTTGACAGAGTGCTCCATAACAGACCTAATGTGTCTAAGTCGGCAAGAGAGAAAGTGGAGAAAGTGCTCAATGAAATAAATTATCAACCAAATATGTATGCAAGTGCCCTTGCATATAACAAATCATACACATTTTATTGTATAATTCCGAAGCACGACTCAGAAGCTTATTGGGAAGAGATAGAAGACGGAACAGCTAAAGCATGTGAAACCCGTCGCGACTTCCACATAAACGTTGAGATGATGTATTATGAAAGGTTTGATACGAAATCTTTCACAAACACCGCCAAGGAATGTCTTGAAAAGAAACCAGACGGTGTAATTGTCGTACCTGGTGAATTACAAGCAACAAAGCATTTCTGCGAGATAATGCATGAAAGGTCAATACCTTTTATCCTTCTTGACTCATATATTCCTGATTTAAACCCCTTATCTTTCTTTGGACAAGACTCCTTTTGTAGTGGTATCTTTGCAGCAAAGATGCTTATGCTTATTGCGGGTAATGACAAAGAGATAATGCTGATGAAACAGATGAAGAACGGCATTGTGGCAAGTAGACAACAGGAAAACCGAGAAAAAGGTTTCATGCATTATATGGATGAGCATTTCCCAAAGGTTAAAGTTATAGAACTTGACATACCTATTGAAGAATATAGTCAGGGATATGAAAAGAAACTTGAAACTTTTTTCACCAAACATCCAAACATTCATAACTGTATCACGCTTGGTTCAAAGGCTTATATCGTTGGCGAATTCCTGTTAAAGACCAACAGAAGGGATGTGCAGATAATGGGATATGATATGGTTGAGAAGAACGCCCAATGCCTAAAACAAGGTTCTGTTTCTTTCCTTATCGCCCAGCATGCATATATGCAAGGGTATAACTGTGTAGACTCATTGTTCAAAGCAATAGTGCTACATAAGAAAGTAGACCCTGCTAATTATATGCCTATTGAGTTGCTGACAAAGGAAAATGTAGACTTTTACAGAAGGATGCAATTGTAAGGCAGCATGACCTTTATTTATAAGAGGAAAGGTATTGAAAATATTAACGGATAGTTTAAATATATAATTCAAAAAGAATATGAATTTATCTTCATTTATCAAAATCAACCCAGCAGACTCTGTGGTTGTATGTCTACGCCCATTTAAAGAAGGCGAAACAATCAATGTTGACGGCAAGGAAATAAAAGTTCTTCAAGATACTCCTGCTGGACATAAAGTACTAATCAAAGATACAAAAGAAGGTGAGAACATCATAAAGTATGGTTACCCAATTGGCCATGCTAAGACAGACCTCACTGTAGGACAATGGGTTAATGAAAACAACCTTAAGACTAATCTCTCTGGAACACTATCTTATGAGTATCATCCAGTAAATGAAGTTCTGAACATCAAGAAGGATAACCGCACATTCAAGGGCTATGAACGTAAGAATGGCGAGGTTGGTGTAAGAAACGAGATATGGGTTGTGCCTACCGTGGGATGTGTTAATGGTATAGCAGACCGCTTGGCATCAATGCTTGAGGCAGAGACAGGTCTTGAGGGTATTGATGCTGTTCACTCTTGGCATCACAACTACGGTTGCTCTCAGTTGAGCGAAGACCACGAGAATACCCGTAAGGTGCTACGCGACATCGTACTGCATCCAAACGCTGGTGCTGTACTCGTTGTCGGTTTGGGATGTGAAAACAATCAGCCAGATGAATTTGAGAAGCTTCTTGGCGACTACGACAAGGAGAGAATCAAGTTTATGGTCGTACAGAAAGTAGAAGGTGATGAGGTTGAAGAGGGAATGAAAATCTTGCGTTCTCTATATAATATTGCAAAAGAAGACAAACGTGTTGATTGTCCATTGAGCGAACTTCGCATCGGCTTGAAGTGTGGAGGTAGCGATGGCTTTAGCGGTATTACAGGCAACCCTCTCGTTGGAGAATTCTCTGACTATGTTGTTGCTCAGGGCGGAACATCAATACTTACAGAGGTTCCTGAGATGTTTGGAGCAGAAACAATTCTGATGAACCGTTGCAAGACTCCAGAGCTATTCCAGCAGACAGTAGACTTGGTAAATGATTTCAAGGAGTATTTCCTTAGTCATGGTGAGCCTGTTGGTGAGAATCCTTCTCCAGGTAACAAGGCTGGTGGTATATCTACTCTTGAGGACAAGGCTCTCGGATGTACACAGAAATGTGGTCGTGCTCCAGTAAGCGGTGTTCTCGGTTATGGCGATAGACTGCAGGTAAAGGGTTTGAACTTACTCTCTGCACCAGGCAACGACCTCGTTGCTTCAACGGCTCTTGCAGCAGCAGGATGTCAGATAGTATTGTTTACGACAGGTCGCGGCACGCCATTCGGAACATTCATCCCAACAATGAAGGTATCAACAAATAGCAACTTGTATAAGAACAAACCAAACTGGATTGACTTTAATGCAGGAGAACTCGTTGAGGGAACTGATATGCCTACTCTTGTAAATAAGTTCATCGACAAGGTTGTTTCTGTTGCAAGTGGCGAAAAGACCTGCAACGAAAAGAGCGGATACCGTGAGATTTCTATCTTCAAGAATGGTGTAACTCTCTAATCGTAAAGAGAAATAAGCATCAAGGTGTGCACTGAACCTTCAAAAGGATTTTTGGACACGACTTAAAACATAAGGGAGATGGAGCTGAAAGGAATACTACCATTGGCTCCATCTCCTTTTTTAATGAAGCCTTGCCTTTTGCATGAGATAAAAGGTGGCTAAACAATAGGTATTGATAAAAGGAAAAGGACGATGAATCATAAGCAAGGACTCTTGGCTATATCACCACTCATATTATTTGTTATACTCTATCTCGTTTCTTCAATCATAGCTGGCGACTTTTATATGATGCCAATAACCGTGGCATTCACCCTTTCGTGTGTCTATGCTATAGCGATATTCAGAGGAATACCTGTTAAGGAAAGAATAGATAGGTTCTGTGTAGGTGCTGGTGAGAAGAACATAATGATGATGCTCTGTATCTTTGTACTTGCTGGGGCTTTCGCCAATTCTGCCAAAGAGGCTGGCTGTATTGATGCTACAGTAAATCTAACATTGAACCTTTTACCTGGCAACATGATTCTTGCAGGGATGTTTATCGCCGCCTGCTTTATATCACTTGCCATCGGAACAAGTGTTGGTACTATCGTTGCCCTCGTTCCGATAGCCGTAGGTCTCGCCCACTCCACGGGGATAAGCGTTCCTTTGACGACAGCAGTAATAGTGGGAGGCTCTTTCTTTGGTGATAATCTTTCGTTTATCTCTGATACCACGATTGTAGCTACAAACACTCAAGAGTGTAAACAAAGCGACAAGTTTCTTGTTAATTCATACACTACCATTCCTGTTGCAATTATTGTAATGATTGTATATCTGTTTATCGGAAGTGGAACGCAAATTCAGAGCAGTACGTCGGATATACATTATATCAAGATTTTACCATATCTTATTGTGATAGTATGTGCTTTGTCTGGTGTTAATGTGTTTACTGTATTGACAATAGGTATATTGAGCACAGGAATTGTTGGGATATTGTATGGCGACTACAACTTCTTCGGATGGTGTCAAGCTATGGGAAAAGGTATTACTGGAATGGGTGAATTAGTGATAGTGGCAGTTTTGGCTGGCGGTCTTCTCAAGATATTGAGTGATAATGGTGCCCTTGATTATCTGATTAGAATTATGACGAAGAAAATCAGGAGTAAGCGCAGTTGCGAACTAACCATAGCCATGCTTGTCAGTCTGGTAAATGTGTGCACCGCCAATAATACGGTAGCAATCCTTACCGTTGGTTCGATATCCAAAAATATAGCAGACAAATACAAAGTTGATAATAGGAAATGCGCAAGCATTCTCGATACTTTTTCGTGTTGCATACAGAGTGTTCTGCCTTATGGAGCGCAGATTTTGATGGCAACAGGTCTGGCAGCAGTCAGTCCGATAGAGATTATCAAATATCTGTATTATCCTTTTGTCTTGTTCGTGGTATCCGTTTTTGCCATCCTCTTGCGCTATCCAAAGAAATACAGTTGATATATATATAATTTTTTTCTAATTTATCTGTCATTCTGTCATTTATTGTTGCTAAGTATCTGTATATCAACGTTGCAATATGTGTTGACAGAAGCTTTTGTTTAAGTATAATCCGTCATTATCTGTCAGTGGGGATATGAAAGAATTTCACATGAAAGCATTACATAAAGCGTTGGTATACTGCCCAATAGGTTTCTTGTAATGTATCAGTAGTTCATATTTGAAGTTTCGTCAGAATATACCTTTGTGGGCGTAAGTCTATACATTATGCAGCGTCAAGATATAGCTTTTGAAGTGAAAGGTATATTGTGATGGTGAACTTTTCATTGCTTTCCTTTGTTGTATCATTGAAATTGCTTATTTTTGCATATAGTGCGAACTATATAGGCGGGTTCTAAAAACACCTTTGATGTATTTTTGAATTTTATTCGAGCAGATTTTTCTGTCTTTCTGAAGGAGCATAGCGGGCTATGCGACTGAAGAAGGACGAAAAAGATGC